>JAEELK010000068.1 GCA_016282655.1 Bacillota bacterium
GACCAAAGAGCTCTCCATGCTCATCCGCGGCGGCGCGCTGCCCGTGGAGCTGAAGGAAGTCGAGACCTCCATCATCGGACCTTCCCTCGGCCTCAACGCGCTGGATAAGAGCGTCGTGGCCGGCGCCATCGGCGTGGGCCTCGTCATGCTCATCATGCTCTTCTTCTATCGCCTGATGGGTCTGGTGGCGGACTTCGCCCTGGTGCTCTACATCCTCCTGGTCTTCTGTATCCTGGCGCTCTTCGCGGCCGTCTGGAACCTGCCCGGCATCGCGGGCCTCATCCTCGGCATCGGCATGGCCGTGGACTCGAACGTCATCATATTCTCGCGCATCCGAGAGGAAGTCTTCGCCGGCAAGACGCTGCGCGTCTCCGTGGACAGCGGCTATAAGCGCGCCATCGCCACGGTCCTGGACTCCCAGATCACCACGCTGATCGTCACCATCGTGCTCTATCAGTTCGGCACCGGTTCCGTCAAGGGCTTCGCCATGACGCTGATGGTCGGCATCCTGGTCAGCCTGCTCTCCGCTGTGGTCGTCACCCAGATCTTCCTCAAGAGCTTCAGCGAGAACAAGGCGCTCTGCAACGAGAAGGCCTTCGGCATCCGGAACAAGCTGCTTCCCACCGTGGTGCCGTTCCCCTATCTGAAATACCGCAAGATCTACTACATCATCGCCATCGTGCTCATCGTGGGCGGCATCGGCATCGGCGCGCTGCGCGGCTTCAACATGGGCATCGACTTCACCGGCGGCACCATGATCCAGCTGGATATGGGCAGGCAGGTGGAGGCTTCCGAGATCGATGACGTCCTGAAGGACTACGGCATCAGCGACGCCTCCATCGTCCACGCCGGCGACAACAACGAGCAGATCGTCATCAAGACCACGCAGTCTCTGGACAACAACGCCAGAAACGAGCTCGTGGGCAAGCTCAAAGAGGCCTACGGCCTTTCCGACAGCGCCGTCCTGAACGCGGAGCAGTTCAGTGCCTCCATGGGCGCGCTCTTCACGAAGAACGCTTTCATCGCGGTGATCATCTCCTGGATCTGCATGTTGATCTACATCGTCATCCGATTCGAGTGGAAGTTCGCGCTGGCCGCGCTGGTCGGACTCATCCACGACGTGCTGATCGTGGTCGCGTTCTACGGGCTCTTCCACATCCCGGTGAACAACCCCTTCGTGGCGGCCGTGCTGATCGTCGTAGGCTACTCCATCAACGACACCATCGTGGTCTTCGACCGCATCCGCGAGAACCTCAAGACCATGAAGAAGCGCAACATGGAAGAACTGATCGACACCTCCATCGGGCAGGTGATCGTCCGTTCCTTCATCACCTCCTTCACCACCATCTTCTCCATCCTGCCGCTGCTCCTGCTGACCGGCGGCACCATCACGGAGTTCTGCCTGCCGCTGCTGGTGGGCCTCGTCTCCGGCATGCTCTCTTCGATCACCATCTGCAGCCCGGTCTACTATCAGCTGGACCGCCTGGTCAACAAACCGAAGTATAAGGGAGTCAAATAGCGCATGAGCGATCCGAAGGCCCGGACCGCTTTCCTGGAAGAGGTCCGGCAGATCAACCCAAAATATGATACGGCGCTGCTCGAACGGGCCTACGAGAAGGCGGACGAGGCGCACGAAGGCCAGCTGCGGAAGTCGGGAGACCCCTACATCACGCATCCGGCGAACGTCGCCCTCATCCTGGCCAACCTCGGCATGGACGACGAGACGCTCGCGGCCGGCCTGCTGCACGACACGGTGGAGGACACCTCCTACACCATCGAGGAGCTGCGGGCGGACTTCGGCGACGAGGTGGCCTCCCTGGTGGACGGCGTCACCAAGCTGGGCAATCTGGTCTTCGAGAACAAAGAGGAAGCGCAGGCGGAGAACCTGCGGAAGATGTTCCTGGCCATGTCCAAGGACATCCGCGTGCTCATCATCAAGCTGGCGGACCGCCTCCACAACATGCGCACCATCGACTACATGACGGAAGCCAAGATCCGCGAGAAGTGCCGCGAGACCCTGGACATCTACGCGCCGCTCGCGAGCCGCCTCGGCATGTACGCCATCAAGTTCGAGATGGAGGACATCGCGCTGAAGGAGCTGGATCCCACGGCCTACCATGAGATCGCGCAGGCGGTCAGCATGAAGAAGGCGGAGCGCGAGGCGCAGATCGAGCGCATCATCTCCGAGCTCAAAAAGAACCTGGACGCCCTGGGGATCCAATACAACGTCTACGGACGCTCCAAGCACTTCTACAGCATCTACCGCAAGATGAAATACCAGAACCGCGGGCTGGACGAGATCTTCGATCTCCTGGCCATCCGCATCATCGTGCAGAACGTGCGCGACTGCTACGCGGTGCTGGGCGTCGTCCACACCCTCTGGAAGCCCGTTCCCGGGCGCTTCAAGGACTACGTGGCCATGCCCAAGACCAACAACTACCAGTCCATCCACACCACGGTCTTCGGCGCGGACGGAAAGCCCTTCGAGATCCAGATCCGCACGGAGGAGATGCACCACATCGCCGAATACGGCATTGCGGCGCACTGGAAATACAAAGAGGGCCTCACGGCCGCCAGCAAGGAGGAGACCGAGGAGAACAAGCTGGCCTGGCTCCGTCAGACGCTGGAGTGGCAGAAGGACCTCAACGACTCAAAGGAATTCATGGAGACGCTGAAGGTGGACCTCTTCGCCCACCAGGTCTTCGTCTTCACCCCGAAAGGGGACATCATCGAGCTTCCGGCCGGCTCCACGCCGCTGGACTTCGCGTACAAGATCCACTCCGCCGTCGGCAACAAATGCGTCGGCGCCAAGGTCAACGGCAAGATGGTGCCCATCGATTATCAGCTGAAGAACAGCGAGATCGTGGACATCGTCACCAACCCCAATTCCAAGGGACCGTCCATCGACTGGCTGAAGATCGCCAAGAGCAACACCGCACGCCACAAGATCCGCGCCTATCTGAAGAAAGAAGGCAAGGACGCTTCCGCGGAAAAGGGCAGGGAACTGCTGGAAAAGCATCTGAAGCGCAAGAGCCTGGACCCGCAGCTGCTCATGAAGCCCGTCTGGCTCAGCCGCGCGGCGCGGACCATGAACCTGAATTCCGCGGAGGAGCTCTGCACCGAGCTCTCCGGCGGCGGCGCCATCCTCACCAAGGTCTCCTTGCTGCTGCAGCAGTATTACCACGAAGAAGTCGAGGAAGAGCTGCGGAAGAAAGAGCAGCTCCTGCCCGGTCAGCGCCAGACCATCAACCGCAAGCAGGAAGAGAAGAAGCAGGGCGGCATCTCCGTGGAGGGCATGTCGGACATCCTGATCCGTCTGGCCAAGTGCTGCAACCCGGTCCCGGGCGACGAGATCGTCGGCTTCATCACCAAGGGGCGCGGGGTCTCCGTGCACCGGAAGGACTGCATCAACGTGCTCTCCATGCCGGAGGAGGAGAAGGCGCGCTTCATCCACGTGGAGTGGAACCTGAACAAAGAAAACGACTACAGCTACGGCGCGGAGATCCACATCGTCGCGGAGGACCGCCGCGGGCTCTTCGCGGACCTCTCTCACGTCTGCGAGGACATGGACGTCAACATCTCCGCGGTGAACGCGAAGGCGAACCCGAACAACGTGAGCAACATCACCATGACCATCCAGATCTCCAACACCGGGCAGATCGAGAAGGTCCTGCAGCGCCTCAGACTGGTGCCCGGCGTGGTGGACGTCTACCGTTCCATCCTCTAGACCGCGCCGGCAAAAGGCCGCAGATCCGGAGAAGCTCATAACACAGTTCCAACGACTCGTTTAAAGGAAGGCATATGGAGATCAAACATTTCGCACTCGGCTACGGCCGCACCAACTGCTATCTGGTCTACGATCCGGAGAGCAAAAAGGCTTTCATCCTGGATCCCGGCGAGGAGAGCCAGTCCCTTTTGGACTTCATCCGGGAAAACGAACTGGAACCGGAATACATCGTCCTGACGCACGGGCACGGCGACCACTTCGGCGGCGTCCCGTCCCTGCGGGAAGCCTTTCCCGGCATCCGCGTGGTCTGCAGCGAGGCGGACCGCTTCCTCCTGGAGGACAAGGATCACAATTTCACCAGAGATTTCTGCCGCTCGGGCAAGATGACCCTCGAGGCGGACGTCTGGATCAAGGACGGCGACCATCTGCAGGTGGGCCCCATGGATCTGGAATTCATCGCCACGCCGGGGCATACGCCGGGCGGCATGAGCGTCTATCTGGAGGACGTGGTCTTCTGCGGAGACACGCTCTTCTTCCACTCGATGGGCCGTTCCGACTTCCCCGGCTCCTCCACGGAGGCGCTCTACGACTCCATCCGGGAGCGGCTCTACAAGCTCCCGCCGGAGACCCGCTGCCTGCCCGGGCACATGGGCTTCACCACCATTGGGGAGGAGATGAAGAACAATCCCTTCGTATCGATTTGAGCTCGGCACGGCCGGAAACCACTATGAGCTGCGCGAGCTCGTGCGGATGTTCCTGCCCCTTCAGGAGATCGTCTTTCTCGGGCACGAGGAGGGCGAGATCCCGCCGGAGGAGGCGCCGCAGGAGGGCAGGCTCATCCGCGTGCCGGCGGAATACACGAGCAAAGACGAAGCCAAGCGCTGGCTCTTCCGCGTCCTGCGCGAGGAGACCGGCCTTTCCCCGGACTGGGGCACGCTCACCGGCGTGCGCCCCGTCAAGCTCTTCGGAGACCTGATCCGCAAGCAGGGAAAGCGCCCGGACGAGGCCTACGCGTCGCTTTTGGACTACTATTATCTGACGCGGGAGAAAGCGGATCTGCTGTGCGAGCTTTGGACGCTGCAGCAGGCCGTCATGGGCCCCGCGGAGGAAAAGGCGCTCGGCCTCTACGTGGGCATCCCGTACTGCCCCAGCCGCTGCGTCTACTGCAGCTTTCCCTCGAACCGCGCGGAGCCGAAGCGGATCGAACGCTATCTGACGGCCCTGCACCGCGAGATCGAGTTCTGCGGAGAGAAGGCTGCTTCGCAGGGGCTCTGGCCGGAGAGCATCTATTTCGGCGGCGGCACGCCGACCACGCTCTCCGCGGCGCAGCTGCGGGAGCTCATCCGCCACGTGAAGGACGCCTTCGACTGCAGCCGTCTCCGTGAGTTCACCGTAGAGGCGGGCCGGCCGGACACCATCACGCCGGAGAAGCTCGCGATGCTGCGCGAAGAAGGGGTGGGGCGCAGCTGCATCAATCCGCAGAGCATGCAGCAGAAGACCCTGGAAAAGATCGGGCGCTGCCATACGCCGGCGCAGATCCGAGAGGCCTTCGCCATGGCGCGGGAGGCCGGCATCGGGATCCTCAACGCGGACCTGATCGCGGGGCTCCCGGAGGAGAGCGCGGAAGAATACCTCGAGAGCCTCTCGGAGGTGATCGCGCTCGCGCCGGAGAACGTCACGGTGCACACGCTCGCGGTCAAGCGCTCCTCGCGCCTGCACGAGACAGACGCCCTCTACAATTACCGCGAAGGCCTGCGGACCGGAGAGATGCTGCGGCGCGGCGAAGCGCTGCTGCGCGCGGCGGGCTACCGTCCTTACTATCTGTACCGGCAGAAGCAGATGACCGGCAATTTCGAGAACGTCGGCTACGCGAAGCCCGGCACGGAGAGCATCTATAACATCAAGATCATGGAGGAGAACCAGAGCATCCTCGCGCTCGGCGCGGGAGGCGTCAGCAAGCGCCGCTACGGCGCGGAGGACCGGCTCGAACGGGTCCCCAACGTGAGCAACGACGAGATCTACGTGGAACGCATCGAAGAGATGCTGCAGCGTAAGAAAGAACATTTTTTCACTTTTCAGGAGGCATAGACTTTGGAAGAATTGCTGAAACGGAGCCATATGTGCGGGGAACTGCGCCCCGCGCAGATCGGACAGAAAGTCACTTTGAACGGCTGGGTCGCGAAGCGCAGGAACCTCGGCGCGCTCATCTTCTGCGACCTGCGGGACAAGAGCGGCATCGCGCAGGTGGTCTTCGGCGACACGCTGCCGGCCGACGTCTTCGCGCAGGCGGACCGGCTGCGCGGCGAGTTCGTGATCGGCGTGGAAGGCAAGGTGGTGGAACGCGAGTCCAAGAACCTTGAGCTTCCCACGGGCGAGGTGGAGGTGATCGCGGAGAAGCTGGTCATCTACGCGGAGGCCGATACGCCCCCCATCTACATCAAGGACGACGACAACGTTTCCGAGGACCTGCGCCTCAAATACCGCTATCTCGACCTGCGCAAGCCGCACATGCAGCGTAACCTGAGCTTCCGTCACAAGATCACGAAGATCACGCGCGATTTCTTCGACGAGGAAGGCTTCACCGAGGTCGAGACGCCCATGCTCATCAACCCGACGCCGGAAGGCGCGCGGGACTATCTGGTCCCCAGCCGCGTCAA
>JAEELK010000069.1 GCA_016282655.1 Bacillota bacterium
CCCACGACCTCGGCGTCATCAACGAGATGGCGGACGACGTCGCCGTTATGTACTGCGGCCAGGTCGTCGAGCGCGCTCCTGCGGACGTCATCTTCCAGAACTGCGAGGACAGCCATCCCTACACCGAGGGCCTGATGGAATCCATCCCCCGTCTGGACACCGAGGCCGAGCGTCTCGACCCGATCCCGGGCGTCGTCCCGCACCCCCTGGCGCTGCCCAAGGGCTGCAAATTCGCACCGCGCTGCAAATACTGCACGCAGAAGTGCCTTGAGGAGGAACCGGAGCTGGTGCAGATCCACGAGAACCAGCTCATCCGGTGCTTCTATCCCAACAAGGAGGAACGGAACAGTGCCGAACACCAAGAAATTACTGTCAATCACTAATTTAAAGAAGTACTTTCCGGTAGCCAAAACCTCCATCTTCCAGAAGACGCAGCTCTATGTGCGCGCCAATGAAGATATCACCATCGATATCTACGAGGGCGAAACGCTGGGCATCGTCGGCGAGTCCGGCTGCGGAAAATCCACCTTCGGCCGCGTGCTGCTCCAGCTCTATCCGCAGACTGCCGGCTGCACGCTGTATTACGGCACCACGCTCGACCGCCTCACCCCCGCCTACGTGGAGGATACCATCGTCCATGAGGAGAAGTACCGCCGCAAGCTGAAAAAATCCACCGAGAAGTTCGAGGAGCTGCACAAGAAGGTCGAGGAGGCCGGCGGCGAAGACAGCGCCGACTTCTACCTCCTGCAGTCGGAGCACCTCGCCAAGGGCGAGATGGAGACCGACATCAGCAACCTCGTGAAGATCCTCGGCGGCTTCTATCCCTGCAACGACAAGAAGGGCCTGGATCTGCTGCATAAGCAGTTCGAGACCGGCAAGAAGCGCAACGAGGCCTCGGAGAAGGTCAACCTGCACAAGACGCAGACCGAGCTTTTCGAGCAGGATCTCGAGGAGGCGGAGGACGCGAAGAAGGCCAAGCTCCAGCGGAAGGTCGACGACGCGAAGAAGAAGCTCGCCGAGCTCGAGAAGGCCGAGGCGGACGTCCAGGCCGAGCTCGACAAGGTCACGGCCGAGCTCGACGCCGTGCGCGCCACTTATGCGGACAACGAGGAGTTCCAGCGCTACGAGGCCATGCGCGACAACGGCGTCGACCTCGCCCGCCTGAAATACGGCGAGATGCGCAAGCTCCGCAAGGACCTGCAGATCATCTTCCAGGACCCCTACTCCAGCCTGAACCCGCGCTTCACCGTCGGCCAGATCATCGAGGAAGGCCTGGTCACCCACAACTTCTTCCGTCACGGCTCGAGCAAGATGCGCGCCTACATCGTCCAGACCATGGAGAAATGCGGCCTGCAGGAGTACATGCTGCACCGCTATCCCCACCAGTTCTCCGGCGGCCAGCGCCAGCGTATCTGCATCGCCCGCGCCCTGGCCGTGCAGCCGAAGTTCGTCGTCTGCGACGAGTGCGTCTCCGCGCTGGACGTGTCCATCCAGTCCCAGATCATCAACCTTCTGCAGGATCTGAAGGAGAAGCAGAACCTCACCTACCTGTTCATCTCCCACGACCTGTCCGTCGTCAAGTTCATCTCCGACCGTATCGCCGTCATGTACCTCGGCAATATCGTCGAGCTGACCGACAAGAAGACCATCTTCAAGGATCCCCGCCATCCCTACACCGTGGCGCTGCTCTCCTCCATCCCGACGACCGACCCCGGTTCCGCGGACAAGGAGCGTATCATCCTCGAGGGCTCCATCCCCAGCCCCGTCAACCCGCCCGACGGCTGCAAGTTCTGCACCCGCTGCTACATGGCAACGGAGAAGTGCCGCCGCGTGACGCCGGAGCTCGTGGAGATCGAGCCGGGCCACTTCTGCGCCTGCCACTATCCCGAGCGCAAACTCGGCGAGCACGGCGAGTACCTCTTCGAGGTCAAGAAGTCGACCAAGACCATCGAGGCCGAGAACGACGCGAAGCTCGCTGCGGAGAAGGCCGAGGCCGAAGCTGAGGCTTAAGCCATGAAGGATCCCGAGAAGCTCGAACGGGAAGAGGATCAGCCCGAGCTCGACAGGAACGACACCTTTGCGATGTGGATCGCCGGCGTGCTGACGGTCGGCCTGCCGATCGCCGGTCTGCTCGCCCTCATCGCCGGGCTCTTCATCCTCGTGTTCCATTGATGCGAGGCAGAAAAGCCGCACCGCCGGACTTCCCGTAATCAAGACAAAAAAGACGCTGCAGACGCTGTCTGCAGCGTCTTTTTCTGTTCTCCCGGGCGGGGCGCGCGGCGCGCGTTTTGCGAGCGCGCGGCGCAGGGTTATGCTTGTAATCCGCCGGGGGCTATGATAAAATTAAATGCTGGGTTATCAGCTTTTGCGACGTTTCCCGCGCCTTCCGGCGCGGAGATCTTCGAAACGGGGGGTGGGTCGCATGGACGAAGAAAAAATCCAGGAAATCCTGGACTACGAAGCCATCCAGGAGCGGACCTTCGACGAATTGAAGGAGCTGCTCGAAAAGCACGACCACCGCGGCCTGAAGCTGCGGATGGAGGATATGAATGAATTCGACGTGGCCGAATTCATCTCCGAGCTGGACGACGTCCCGATGGCGCAGGTCTTCCGCCTGCTCTCCAAGGAGGTTGCCGCGGAAGTCTTCGCAAACCTTGAGCCCCCCGATCAGGAGCGCATCGTCAACTCCGTCACCGACGCGGAGCTGGCCGGCCTCGTCGACGAGATGTACCTCGACGACGCGGTCGACATGATGGAGGAGCTGCCCGCGAACGTGGTCAAGCGCGTCATGCGCCTGGCGACGCCCGAGACGCGCACCCTCATCAACCAGTATCTCCATTTCCCGGAGAACTCCGCCGGCAGCATCATGACCTCGGAGTATGTCGACCTCAAGAAGTACATGAGCGTCAAGGAGTCCATCGCGCGCATCCGCCGCATCGGCGAGGACAAGGAGACCATTTACGTCTGCTTCGTCATTTCCTCGGACCGCAAGCTCGAGGGCATCGTCACAGTCAAGGACCTGCTGCTGCACGACGACGACACCGTGATCGAGGAGCTGATGGACCGCAACGTCGTCTTCGCCACGACCACGGAGGATCAGGAGAGCGTCTCGGAGAAATTCTCCGACTACGACCTGATGGCCATGCCCGTCGTGGACACGGAGCACCGCCTCGTCGGCATCGTCACCGTCGACGACGTCATCGACGTCATGGAACAGGAGGCCACGGAGGACATCGAACTGATGGCCGGTATGACGCCGTCCGACAAGCCCTATTCCCGCACCCCTCCGGTCGAAATGTGGAAGAACCGCATCCCCTGGCTGATGATGCTGATGCTCTCGGCCACCTTCACCAGCATGATCCTGACCTCCTTCGAGGCGCGCCTGGCCGCCGTGGCCGGCCTCGTGCCCTTCATCCCCATGCTCATGGGCACCGGCGGCAACTCCGGCGCGCAGGCGGCCACCGCCGTCATCCGCAGCCTCTCCCTGGGCGATATCGAGCCCGCCGACGCGCTCAAGGTGCTCTGGAAGGAGTGGGGCACGGCGATCCTCTGCGGCCTGACGCTCGCGGTGGTGAACTTTTTCAAGATGCTCCTGCTCGACGGACTGATCCTCGGGAACCACCACATCACCGTCGCCGTCGCGGCCACGGTCAGCCTCTCCATCGTCTTCATCGTCATGTTCGCCAAGCTCGTCGGCAGCCTGCTGCCCATCGGCGCGGAGAAGATCGGCCTCGACCCCGCCGTCATGGCAAACCCGCTCATCTCCACGGTGACCGACGCCGTGTCGCTGCTCATTTATATCTTCATCGCAAAGCTGATCCTGCATATTTGAGGTAAATTATGGATCTTGTCGTACTGATCAACAAGATGGTCGTCTTCCTGGTGCTGATGATCGTGGGCTATATCGGTGCTCGCCGGGGCATGCTCAACAAGGCCTTCACCAAGGCCGCAAGCTCCCTGGTGCTCAACGTCTTCATGTCCTGCGCGATCGTCAACTCCGTGCTCACGGTGAACATGGAGCTGAGCCTTGCCGAGCTCGGGCAGACTTTCCTGGTGATCTGCCTCTCGCAGCTCATCTGCTATGTCGTGGCGGCGCTCGGCGCCTGGCCGACGCGGCTCGGCCCCGACCAGAAGCCCGTCTTTGAGCTGCTCAGCGCCGTGACGAACAGCATGTTCATCGCGCTGCCCGTCGTCGATGCGCTCTACGGCGCGCAGGCCGTGTTTTACGTCTCGCTCAGCTGCCTGCCCTTCAACCTCCTGCTCTATACCTACGGCATCTGGCGCATGATGAGCGGCAAGGGCAAGCTGCGCGTGAAGGACATGTTCACCGTCCCCATGATCGCGACGATCCTCTCGCTGCTCATTTTCCTGCTGAAGATCCCCGTGCCGCAGGTGCTGCGCGGGCTCATCGCCTCCACCGCCGGGGCCTCCATGCCCATGAGCATGATCGTCATCGGCGCGACGCTCGGCTCCGTGAGCCTGCTGGACGCCTTCCGCAAGCCCTCCCTCTACGCGGTGAGCGCGCTGCGCCTGCTCGTCGCCCCGCTGCTCACCTGGCTCGTCTGCCGTATGCTGACCGCCGACCCCATCCTGCTGATGACCAGCGTCATCATCTCCGGCAGCCCCAGCGGCGTGCTGGTGACGGTGCTCTGCGTGCAGTACGGGAAGGACGCGGTCTATTCCGCGGAGGGCACGCTGCAGAACACCGCCCTCTCGCTGCTGACGATCCCGCTTCTCGTGTGGCTGCTGGGATAATGATTATATGATGGCGAAACGCAAAGAAGCGTTTCGCCGAGCCGCCTCCCGGCTCAGCGAAGCAGCCGTGCTGCTTCGCCAACTATTCATTGCAATGAGCATCGGGCGAATGATTCTCTGAATCATTCGCTGTCAAGCTTGACGCTTGACAGGCGATGA
>JAEELK010000070.1 GCA_016282655.1 Bacillota bacterium
AGCCAGCCGCGCCCGGCGCCGACGCCGGTGAGCCCGCCGCTGGCCGCCGCGGAGAGCGCCCGCGTCTGCTGCCAGCCGGCGCCGTAGGGGTCGTCCCAGACGTGGCCCCAGGCGGCGAAGCGCTGCGCGATATAGGGCTTGACCGTCAGGATCAGGAACACGGCGAAGGCCGCTCCGGCGAGCGCGAGCGCGAGCGTTGCGAAGTTGCCGGAGCGCAGGAAGGAGATCACGAGGAAGGTCGCGAAAAAGATCAGCGCGGTGCCGAAGTCGCCCATCAGGGCGAGCGCGCCGACGCAGATCGCGGAAAAGGCGATGAAGAGGAAGAGGTTCCGGTGGCGGAACAGACGGTCGAGCGTGGCGGCGCCGACGTAGACGTAGGCGACCTTGACGAACTCGCTCGGCTGCAGCGTCACCCCGCCGATGCTGAGCCAGTTCATCGCGCCGTAGCTCACGGTCCCGGCGACGACGTTCAGCGCGAGGAAGCCGAGCGCGGCGGCGGCGAGGAGCCAGCGGACCGCCTTCGTGCGGCGCAGATCGCGCAGCCACCAGCCGAGGAAGAGGTAGAGCGCGATGCCCGCGAAGAGCAGGACGAGCTGCTTGAGCATCCCCTCCGGCGCGCTCGTCGCGCACACCGAAAGGCCCAGCGTGCAGAGGAAAAAGGCGAGCGTCTCCGGCTCGAAGCCGCTGAGGTCCACGGCGCGCATGGAGAGATAGAGGCACCACTCCAGCGCGGCGAGCGCGGCGAAGCCGAGCACGGCGTCGAGCCGCGGCCGGTCCGTCAGCACGGCGGTGAACTGCAGCGCGACGAGCGCCTGGAAGACGGTCAGGATCAGCAGGGTGACGCCCTGGCTGACGCGCCGGCCCGGGGCGGTGCGCGCGGTCTCGTTCTCCTCCGTCTGCGCGTCATTGAGGTCGTGGAAGGTCATGCCGACGTCGGCGAAGAAGAGCGTGTCCCCGTCGCGGACGGCGAGACCGCCGCCCTCGTCGCGCAGCGCGCCGACCTGCGTCCCGCCCGCGGTGCGAAGGTCGTAGAGCGTCCAGCTCCCCCGGTCGCCGCGCAGCAGGACCGCGTGCGTCCGCGCAACGGCGGGCCGGTCCACGACAACGTCGCAGCTCTTCGACCGCCCGATGATGCACTCCCAGTGCTTCAGTGCGGCGCGCGACCCGTCCGGCGCCTCGAGATAGCCCCAGATCTCCGGCTCGCAGCGCTCGCGGAGCATGCTGCGCACACAGCGCCCCAGCAGCCAGAGCGCCAGCACGGGCAGGATCCATTTGGACGCGGCAAGCGCCCAGGCGGTCAAAGCATCCACGCGGCAGTCCTTTCTCGCAGGCTCAGAGCCTGTCCGCCGGTCTCTCCGGCGGCGATCATACAGCCTGACAGTATACCATGAATGCATCAAAATGGCAAAGCGAAACTGCGTCGAAACGCGCGCTGCTGCAGGTTCGGGGACTGTCCCGCCGTCACGTGCAGGGTCGGGGACTGTCCCGCCGTCACACATCCCCCGCGAGGTGCGGGACTGCGGGACTCCCCGAACCGGCGGTACCGTTCCGTAGGGGCGCACAGAGGGACACGCGAAATAACCGCCCGCGCACAAAAACAGCCCCCGGCCGGAGCCGGGGGCTGAACTTAAATTAAGTTTTTAGGGATTTGCTGTCATCCGAGCCTGTAATCAGATTACGGGAGCTGGATGAAGGCAGCCACCAGAACGCCGCCCTTGGCGTAGTAGGTGACGGTAGCAGTGGCGCTGGTCGCGATCTCAGCGACGTCGACCTTCGTGATGGCGCCGGTGACCGGAGCGATCGTGTAGAAGGCGGTATCGTCGTTGTAGGTCAGCTCAGTGTCGAAGGTGATGACGCCGGCGGCGGCAGCCGTGACGCCAGTGACCTTCTTAACGTAGGTAATACCGGTCGGAGCAGTCCACTCAGCAGCAGTGACGATCAGGCCGTTGCCATCCTTCGTAGTCTGGCCAATGATCAGCTGACCGGCACCCGCGATGGGCGCGATGGCGGCAGCGCCAGCGGTCTCGATCTTGGTGATCTCGCCGTTCACGACCGCGTTGTAGGTGTAGTAATCCTTCTTGGTCGCATCCGTCGCGGCGGAAGCGCCGGTCTCGGTGACGAAGATGACGTCGGTGCTGGCAGCAGCCGGGATCGTCGCCTTGTTGATGAAGACGATCGTGGCATAGCCGCCGACCTCAACCAGAGCAGAGCCCGACTGTGCCGTGATGGTGGGAACCGCAGAGATGCCGGTGTAGGCATCATACTTGGCAACGCCGGGGACGGACTCGGTCACGACCAGGAAGATGGTCTTGGCGTTGGCCTTGCTGGAGGCGCTGCCCGCGGTGAAGGAGACCGTACCGGTCTTGATGTCAGCCGTGGTAGCCGTATCCGCAGCGCCAGCAGTCGTCAGGACGTACTTGCCGGCAGGATTCACGGTGTAGGTGACGATGTCATAAAGGTTGTAGCCATCACCGACCGCCTTGGTAGCAACGACATCTTGCGTGGTGGCGTCCGGCATCAGCAGACGGACGTTGTAGGTCGTGCCGTCGAGAGAAGAGTCAGCAGCATAAGCCAGCGGAACAGCGTACTGGACAGGAGCGGGAATACCGGTCAAATAGATGACGTTGCCCTGCGCATCCAGATAGACAGTCTTCTCGAGCTTGCCGGTGACGTCGCCAGACTCGACCTTGTTGGCGGCCTTCGCAGAGTACTTGTAGGTGGTGCCGTCAGCAACGAAAGAGGTGTCGGTGCGGGAGGTAGCGGTCAGCTCCTTGCTCTCGGCAGCGACAGCGGACTGGACGGTGTACTTCGAACCGTCGGTGGAAGCGGTGACGAGAACGACAGTGCCGTTGAGCGCGTCGCCCTTGGAGAACGCGTCGCCGTCGAAGGAGAACTTGTTCTCAGCCAGGTCGGCAACGGTGAGCGGGCCGGCGGGATCGGTGTCGGCGAAGCCGATGTAAGCCTTGGTGGCGACGTCGCCGTCCGCGTCGAGAACGGCAGCCGTAAAGGTCTTGACCGTCAGGACATAGGTGTTGACAACAACGATCTTCACGGACTTCGCCGCGGCATCGTAGTAGACCTCAGTGGTGGCGCCAGCGCCGCCGACCATGGTCTTGTTGCCGGAGACGATGTTGGCCTCAGTGAAGCCGGTGCCGGCAGCGCCGTCGACCAGATACTCGAAGGCAGAGATCGCAGCGGGCTTGCCGAGGTCGGTGTAGATGGTGCCGCCGGAGACAGCCGTGGTGTAGGTCTTGGTGGCCTCAGCCGCAGCGGCGTAGATCGGGGTGGTGCCGAGCTTCCAGGTGTAGGCAGTGTCACGGCCGAAAGCGTCCGCAGTCGGGTGCGTGTCCTTGACCAGCGTGGGGAAGTACTCCTCGGCGAGCTGCAGATAGTCATCATCCTTGATGTTCTCAACAGCAGCGTTGTTCGCGAATCTGGTGCGGCCCCAGTCGACGTCGTCGCCAGTGCCGCTGCCGGCGCCGTAGAAGACCTCGGTGGCCAGCAGGGTGTTCAGCGCGATCTGCGCAGCCTGCTCACGGGTCAGCTCAGCGGGAGCGTCGAAGCCAGCGATGCCGGCGGCCAGGCCAAGCTGCTTCACGAGCTTCGCGGTCTGGATCTCCCACTCGGGACCGCCGATGTTCTCCTTCGCGGGGTCATAGCCCAGCGCGCGGAGGCACATCAGGGTGAAAGCGGAGCCGGTCAGCTTGTCGTTCGGGCCGAAGTTGCCGTCGCCGTAACCGGAGACGATGCCGGCGTTGGCGCAGTACGCAATGTACTTCTCGCCCCAGTGGCCGGCGCAATCTTCAAAGCCGGAAGCGACGGAGCTGCCCTCGGGATTGCCGAGCAGCTTCGCGAGGATGACGCACGCCTCAGCGCGCTTCAGGCCGTCCTTCGGACGGAAGTTGCCGGTGTCCGCGTCGCCGAGCAGCACTTCGATGCCGTTCAGAACAGCGCAGGCCTCGGGGTACTCGATCTGATCCTGGTCTTTGAACTCGGCAGTTGCACCGAAGGCGCACAGACCGACCATCATGGCCAGAACGAGAACGAGGCTGAGGATCTTGGAGAATGTTCTCATACGAATATTCCCTCCTTTTGATAGTACCCGGTTTCCCGGGCCCGTTATGTACAAGCGCTTACAGGTTCGGATATCCTACAGCCAACCTGCAAGCGGAAGTACCGCAGCTCCTGTCGCAAAAATGTTATTTTGAGAC
>JAEELK010000071.1 GCA_016282655.1 Bacillota bacterium
CGCAGCGCTTCTCTGAAGTGGCTCGCGCCCACGGGGAGGATCATGCATTCCTGGATGTCCACGTTGTTGTCCGCGTGCGCGCCGCCGTTCATGATGTTCATCATGGGCACCGGCAGCGTTTTGCCGTTGACGCCGCCGAGGTAGCGGTAGAGCGGCAGGCCGAGGGAATCGGCCGCGGCCCTCGCCGTCGCCAGGGAGACGCCCAGGATGGCGTTCGCGCCCAGCTTGCCCTTGTTCGGCGTGCCGTCCAGCTCGATGAGGAAGTTGTCCAGCGCCACCTGATCGTAGGCGTTCATGCCGATCACCTGCTCGGCGATGATCTCGTTCACGTTGTTCACGGCGTTCAGCACGCCCTTGCCGAGATAGCGGCTCTTGTCGCCGTCGCGCATCTCCACGGCTTCAAAGGCGCCGGTGGACGCGCCGGAGGGGACGATGGCGCGGCCCATGCTGCCGTCCTCCAGATAGACTTCGACTTCTACGGTGGGATTGCCTCTGGAATCCAGCACTTCTCTGGCCATTACGTCTTCAATGTAGCACATGTTAAGGACCTCCTCCTTTTTTCTAGATCATACTAAAGATGAGAACGGATTAGAAATTGATTATTTCGATCAGCGAGAGCGGGTCCAGACCGGCGCCGCCCACGAGTGCGCCGTCGATGTCCGGCATGTCCATGATCTCGCCGATGTTTCCCGGTTTGACGCTGCCGCCGTACTGGATGCACATCTCCGACGCGGTCTTCCAGTCGTAGAGCTCCGCCAGCGCACTGCGGATGTAGGCGCACATGTCCTGCGCCTGATCGGGCGTGGCGGTGCGGCCCGTGCCGATGGCCCAGAGCGGCTCGTATGCCACGGTGATCTGGACGGCCTGCTCCGCGGGGATCTCGTACAGGTCCTTGCGCAGCTGCCCGGAGACCACGACGTACTCCCTGCCCTCTTCCCGCTCCGCGAGGCTCTCTCCCACGCAGAGGATGGGCAGGATGCCGTTGCGGAAGGCCGCCTTCAGCTTGCGGTTGATCAGCTCGTCGTCCTCGCCCAGCAGCGTCCGCCGCTCGGAATGGCCGATGATGCAGTAGTCCACGCCCAGCTCTTTCAGCATGGGCCCGGAGATCTCGCCGGTAAAGGCGCCTTTGTCTTCGTGGTAGAGGTTCTGGGCGCCGAGCTTCACGCCGCTGCCGGAGAGCGCCTCCTGCAGGGCCTGGAGCTGCAGGAACGGCGCGCAGATGGCCGTCTCCACGCCGCTCTTTTCGTAGTGCCGCAGGAACTCGCGCACGAAGGCCTTCGCCTCCCCGATGTTCTTGTTCATCTTCCAATTGGCCGCGATAAAAGGTCTTCTCATTTTATTACTCCATGTCCTCCAGGCAGCTGATGCCCGGCAGATCTTTTCCTTCGATGAACTCCATGGAGGCGCCGCCGCCGGTGGAGATGTGCGTCATCAGATGGGCCGCGCCGGTCTCCGCCACGGCCGCCGCGGAATCGCCGCCGCCGATGATGGTGGTGCCGCCGCAGCGCGCCATGGCCTGCGCGACGGCGCGGGTGCCGGCCGCGAAGTTCTCCATCTCAAAGACGCCCATGGGACCGTTCCAGAAGATGGTGCGCGCCTTTTCGATCTCCCTGCTGAAGGCCTCCACGGTCTCCGGGCCGATGTCCAGACCCATCCAGCCCTCCGGGATGGCGTTCGCGGGGACCACTTTGTGGGCCGCGTCGTCGGAGAAGGCGTCCGCCGCCACCACGTCCGTCGGCAGCAGGAAGGAAACGTTCTTCTCCTTCGCCTCTGCCATCAGCTCCTTCGCCAGATCCAGCAGGTCCGCTTCCAGCTTGGAATCGCCGATCTCGCAGCCGGCAGCCTTCAGGAAGGTGAAGGCCATGCCGCCGCCGACCAGGATGCCGTCCGTTTTATTCAGAAGATTCTTGATGACGGGGATCTTGTCGCTGACCTTCGCCCCGCCGAGGATGGCCAGGAAGGGGCGCTCCGGCTCGTCGATGGCTCTGCCCAGGAAGCGGAGCTCCTTTTCGATCAGGAAGCCCATGCAGGAAGGCAGGTAATCCGCCACGCCTGCCGTGGAAGCGTGGGCCCGGTGGGCCGTCCCGAAGGCGTCGTTCACGAAGACGTCCGCCAGCGAGGCGAGCTCCTTGGCGAAGGCGGGGTCGTTGTCCGTCTCCTCCTTGCGGAAGCGCACGTTCTCCAGGAGCATCACCTGCCCGGGCTGGAGGTTCTTCGCCGCGCTGCTGACCGACTCGTCCACCACGCCCGGCGAAGCCATAAAGACCACGGCGCCCTTGTTCAGCAGCGCGCCGAGCCGGACCGCCACGGGCGCCAGGCTGTATTTCGGATCCGGGCTCCCCTTGGGACGGCCCAGATGAGAGAGCACGATGAGGGAAGCGCCCTGCTCCAGCAGATACTCGATGGTGGGCATCGCCGCCCGGATCCGGCTGTCATCCGTGATGACGCCGTCTTTCAGAGGCACGTTGAAATCACAGCGCAGAAGGACGCGCTTTCCGGCAAATGAAACGTCGCGGACCGTTTTTTTCATCTTGGATCTCCTCTTTTCTGAATCTGCGTTCTTGATTTGAGTCTTTTTATCTCGGCTCGGGGGCGAGCTGTCTGGGCAGGCGGCGGACTTCCACCTCTCCGACCCGGCGGTTCTCCACCCCGAGGACCTTGATCTGATAATTGCCAAAGCAGAAGCTGTCTCCGGGCTCCGGCAGGCGGCCCAGCGCTTCCATGATCCAGCCGCCCAGCGAGCTCATCTCCGAGCCGGTCTCCAGGCGGAAATAGCGGCTGAAATCGTCCAGCTCCATGCTGCCCTGGACGCGGTAGGTGGAGGCGTCCAGCTTGCGGAAGT
Source organism: Bacillota bacterium (assembly GCA_016282655.1). Taxonomy (GTDB): domain Bacteria; phylum Bacillota; class Clostridia; order Peptostreptococcales; family Anaerovoracaceae; genus JAEELK01. The sequence continues at coordinate 2,843 of JAEELK010000071.1, forward strand.
TCTCTTCGACTTCGTCGTGCTCGTCCCAGATCTCTCCCACCAGCTCTTCCAGGATGTCTTCCATGGTGACGATGCCGTAGGTGCCGCCGTATTCGTCCAGGACCACCGCCACGTGGGACTGGTTCTCCTGGAGGCGCCGCAGCAGCACGCTGAGCTTGCTGGTGCGCAGCACGAAGACCACCGGGCTCAGCAGTTCCCGCAGGGGCTCCTCCGCTATGCCGGAGCCGACGTAGAAGTCCTTCTGATGCAGGACGCCGATGATCTCGTCGATGTCCTCTTCATAGACCAGCAGGCGGGAGAACTTGCTCTCCCGAAAGACCCTGGCCACTTCCTCCTTCTCCGCGTCCACCGGGACCGCCACCAGATCCACCCGGTGCGTCAGGATGTCCTCGGCGTCCAGGTCCGTGAATTCGATGACGTTGCGCAGCAGCTCTCCTTCGTTTTCGTCGATGCTGCCCTGCTGCTCCACCTCGTTGACCAGCGTGAGCAGCTCCTCCTGCGAGATGCCCCGGCGCTCTGGCTTCATCAGGCGGAAGATCAGGCGCTTCCACGCCGAGAAGAGCGCGTTGACCGGCGCGCAGAGCTTCATGAGCAGCCCGATGAAGGGCGCGGAGAACATGGCGAAGCGCTCCGGCGATTCCTTGGCGATGCTCTTGGGGGTCACTTCGCCGAAGATCAGCACCAGCACGGTGATGACGACGGTGGACACGGTCGCCCCGAGGTCGCCCCAGATGCGCACGCAGAGGATGGTCGCCAGGGTCGCCATGGCGATGTTGACCAGGTTGTTGCCCACCAGGATGGTGGAGAGCAGCTGGTCGTAACGTTCTTCCAGCGCGAGCGCGCGGGCGGCCCGCCGGTCGCCTTTGTCCGCCATGGTCCGCAGCCTCGTCCGATTCAGGGAGGAGAAGGCGGTCTCCGTGGCGGAGAAATAGGAGGAGCAGAGGATCAGGGCGGCGATGATGAGGATATAAGCCCAGTTTGGCATAAAGCGCCCTATGCCTCCGCGGGCCCGCCCGCCACGACCAGATCGTAGGCCGCGCCCTTGGCGATCTCCTTGCCCACTTCGATGAGGTCTCCCCAGACGGCGGAAGCCGTGGGCAGCGCGCCGGCGCCGCGGCCGTAGAACATCAGCTCGTCCACCGCGTTGCCCTTCAGGAAGACCGCGTTGAATTCATTGTTGACGCCGGCCAGCGGATGCTCCTTCGGAAGGAGCGTGGGCCGCACGCTGTATTCCAGGCCCTTGTCCGTCTTCGCGGCCCGGGCGATGAGCTTGATCTTGCAGCCCTGCTCTTTGGCGGCGGCGATGTCCGCCCCGCTGATGCGGCTGATGCCCTCGGTGGGGATGTCCTTCGGCAGCACCCGCGCGCCGAAGACCAGCGAAAGCAGGATGGAGAGCTTGTTCGCGGCGTCGATGCCTTCCACGTCCGCCGTGGGATCCGGCTCCGCGAAGCCCAGCTCCTGCGCCTTTTTCAGAACGTCCGCGTAGTCCGCGCCCTCCTCCGTCATGTGCGTGAGGATGTAGTTGGTGGTGCCGTTCAGGATGCCCATCAGCTCCTGATACTCGTTGCCCTGCAGGGACTGCTCGATGGCGTGCAGGATGGGGATGCCGCCGGCCACGCTGGCCTCGTAGCGGAAGAGCACTTTGTTCCGCTCCGCCGCCTCGCGCAGCGCTTCATAGTCCGCGGCGACCGCGGCCTTGTTGGCGGTGACCACGTGTTTGCCGGCGTTCATGGCCGCGAGCAGATGTCTGCCTTCGTCCGGCCGTCCGAGCACGCCGACGATCACCTGGATCTCCGGATCTTCGTAGAGGTCCTCCGGGCGGTCCGTGAGCCGCTCCGCGGGCACGGCGCGCTTTCTGCCGAGGTCGCGCACCGCCACCTTCGCGATCTCAAAATCGAGGCCGGTCTTCGCCGCGATGCTCTCGCGGTTCATCTGCAGCAGCTGCCAGACGCCGCCGCCCACCGTGCCGAGCCCCATCAGGCCGATCTTGATCTGCTTGCGTTCCATCTTACGATTCCTCCTCTTCCGCCTTGACGCGCCTGCGGCCCGTGCCGCCGCGCCTGGTCTTTCTGACCGGCGTTTCCTTCACTTCTTTTTCCTTCAAATAGATCTGACGGTTGCTCCCCTGCTGCACCCACTGGGTCTCCACGTCGCCGAGCGACTCCAGGAAGTTGGTCAGCTTCTTGTGGCCGTAGTTGCGGATGTCGAAGTCCGGGTAGCGCTTCAGCAGCATGTTCGCCACGTCGCTCACGCCGACCAGGCCCTCCGCGTCCGAGTTCTCGCGCACGATGTTCAGGACGGCGTCGTGGATGGTCGCCAGAGGCGTCATCTCCGCCTCCTCCGCCGCGTCCTCCGCGCCTTCGAAGCCCTCCGGCAGCGGGATGCTCAGTTTCTTTTTCACCTCTTCGCTGCGGGAGCGGATCAGCTGGCTCTTGAAGCCCTCCGGCAGGCTCTTGGCATCCGAGGCCTTCGGCTGGCTGGCCAGGACGTCCAGGTATTTGAACTTGTTGCAGGCGGCCACGAAGGCCTTCGGGGTCTTCTTCTCTCCCATGCCCAGCACGTTCATGCCGGATTCGCGCAGCCGCGCCGCGAGGCGGGTGAAATCGCTGTCCGAGGTGACCAGGCAGAAGCCGTCCACGTTGCCGGAATAGAGGATGTCCATGGCGTCGATGATCATGGCAGCGTCCGTGGCGTTCTTGCCCGTGGTATAGCCGTACTGCTGCATGGGGATGACGGAATAGTCCAGCAGCACCTTCTTCCAGCCGGCGAAGGACGTCTTCGTCCAGTCGCCATAGATGCGCTTATAAGTTGCGACGCCTTCGTTGGAGACCTCGTCCAGGATGAGTTTGATGTAGCGGTCCGAGACGTTGTCCGCGTCGATGAGTACGGCGTAGCGCCGCTCATTTGCCATAAAATACCTCCTTAAAAACTATCTGCGGTATGGCGCCAGGCGCGTCTTTTCGCGCCGACGCAGGAAGAGATACAAAACAAGAGCGATCACGAAGGCGGCCGCGCTGAAGACCTGCGCCATCTTCAGGCCGCCCAGCATGAGGCTGTCCGTGCGCAGCCCCTCCACCAGGAAGCGCTCCAGCGAATAGAGCATGACGTAGAGCAGGAAGATCTGCCCCGCGAAGCGCTGCCGCCTGGAGAACCAGATCAGGAAGAGGCTCAGGCAGAAGCACCAGAGCGATTCGTACAGGAAGGTCGGATGGACCAGCTGCCCGTCCACGAGGATGGCCCAGGGAAGGTCCGTCGGCCCGCCGTGCGCCTCGCTGTTGAAGTAGTTGCCCCAGCGCCCGATGGCCTGCGCCATGGCCAGCGCGGGGCCGTAGAGATCCAGGGCGTCCAGCGCGCGGATCTTCCGGAAGCGGCAGACCAGATAGCCGCCCAGGATGCCGAAGAGCAGACCGCCGTGGATGGCCAGCCCGCCGCCGCGCAGGTTCAGGATCCGCGCGACGCTGCCCGCGTAGTCGCTCCAGTTGAACGCTACGTAGTAGAGGCGCGCGCCGACCACGCCGCAGAGGATGCCGACCAGCGTAAGATCCATGGTGTGGTCCGGCTCGATGCCGTAGCGCCCGGCTCTGAAATAGGCGAGCCCCAGGGCGGCGAGCATGCCGCAGGCCACGCAGATGCCGTACCAGCGGACGTCTATGCCGAAGAGCGTGAATGCGATGGGATCCGGGGTCCCGAGGATCATGGCTGCCTCCTGTGCGTGTGATCGGGGTGATGGACAGACCACCTCTATTTATAATATAGCACAAAAATCGTCAGAAAAAACCGTTAATTTGCGGATGCGTGTCCGCGGCGGAAAGCGGACGGACCGCGCGTATTCTCGCCGCACTGGTCTCCGGGACTCTTGTCAAACAGAAACGCCTGCGTTACAATCAGCGTTGACACAAAAGGACTCCGCTCCCCGCGGATGAAAGGAGCTCTCCCGACCATGGAAAAGCAAAACGCCACCCTCTCCACGCAGGAGCTCTGGGATCGCCTTTTTCAGTCGCCCAGCCCGGATCGTTATCTGGCAGAGCACAGCTCCGGCAGTTCTCTGCCCGACTTCCCGGATTACATCACAGAACTCTGCCGTTCCCATAACACAAAGCCGGAACAGGTCCTCCGCCGCGGCGGCATAGACAGCTCCTTCGGGCACAGGCTCTTTTCCGGCGCCAGAAAGCCCTCCCGGGATACGGTCCTGCAGCTGGCGTTCGGCTTTGGCCTGCTTCCCTGCGAGGCCCAGGAGCTCCTGAAGGTGGCCCGCGCCTCCGCGCTGCATCCCAGGGTGCGCCGCGACGCGGTCATCGCATGGTGCCTGGACCGCCGCCTCTCCCTGGAGGACGCGCAGGAAGCGCTCTACGACAGCCATCTTCCCCTCCTGGGAGGAGAAAAGAATGGGACGCGATGACCTTGCCGCCCTGAACAGGGCCTACGACGCTCTGCCCTGGCCGGAAGCCTTCGCTGCGCGCTACACCCTTTTGGAATGCCTGGCGGAACGCAACGGCGTGGAGACCTTCCTCGCGCAGGACCGCAGCGGACAGCTCTGCGTCGCGAAACTATACGACAAGACCGTCTGGTCTCCCCAGCAGGGCAGCCGCCTCCTCGCGGAGCTGGATCACGAAGGCCTCCCCCGGCAGCTCGCGAGCTTTGAAAACGAAGCCTATTTCGCGACGGTGCGGGAATACGCGGAAGGCCTTCCTCTGGACCGTTACGCCGCGGAGCATCCCTGCGGCGAGGAAGAGCTCATCGGGATCGGCGCCCGTCTCTGCGAGATCCTCGCATACCTCCACGGGCAGCCGGAGCCGGTGGTCCACCGGGACATCAAGCCCTCGAACGTCATCCGCAGGCCGGACGGGAGCCTGGTCCTCATCGACTTCGACATCGCGCGCAGGCATCACGCTTCCGAAGAGAACGACACCTGCGTCTTCGGCACGCGTTCTTACGCGCCGCCGGAGCAATACGGCTTTGCGCAGACGGACGCCAGGACGGATCTTTACGCGCTCGGCGTTCTGCTGCGTTCCCTCCTGCCGGACAAAGCCGCCGTGAGCGAGCGGCTCGCCAGGGTCCTGCGCAGGTGCACCGCCTTCTCCCCGGACGACCGCTACCCTGACGCGCTCCGGCTGAAGAAGGCCCTGCTTACCGCCGCGCCCGCCTCCCGCAGGCGCCGGGGCGCCTTCCTCCTGCTGGCCCTGCTCCTGCTCGCCGCCCTTTCGGGGCTCGCGCTCCGGCAGCACGCGAAAGCCGGCGCTCCCGCATTCGATGCGGACATCGTCCCCGCCTACGTCTCCGATGAGGCGCGCATCGCGGACGCCGTCGCTTACATGCGGGAAAAGTACGATACGGAGCTCTTTTCGGCCTCGGACGATCTGGCGACCGTCGGCCTGCTGCGGCAGTGCCTCATCGAATGCTACGGCCTGGACCGGGACTATGTGTACGGCATCAACACGGAGATGCCGCAGGAAAGCGACGCTTTTTTCCTTCCCTGGGGCTGGGACGACGGACAGGATCTGGACCGTGATCCCGCCTTCTATGCCGCGCTGAAGGTCCACGACCCCTCCCTCGTGGCGGACTGGTCCTCCCTGCGGGACGACAACGGCTTTTATCCCGGCGTCCGCGTGGCCATGGCCTTCGCGGCGGAGCACGGGCTGCTGGAAGGCGCCAATCAGCCGGGCGATATCTCCGTCGGCGAGCTGGCCCTCCTCTTCGCGAACGTGGACCGTTACTTTGAGGCGGCCCGCTGAGTTCCCCGCCCCCGGCGCGTCGGGCCCTATTTTTGAAAGCTGGTCTCTGAGGCCAGTTTTTTATTGATATTTTTTTGGTATACTATTAGTGTATTATTATAATGATCGCTGCACGGCGCAGCGATGAGACGCAGATCTTCATCAGATCATTTCGGCACCCTGTGCCGATCGATGGGAGGACCAAATGAAAAAAAGACTCTTCGCACTCTTTCTCGCGCTCTGCCTCTGCTGCGCGCTGACGCCGGCAGCCGCCTTCGCGGACCCGGACGAGCCGGAGTATCGGGAGGCCGATCCGATCGACGTCGCCAATGCGGCCCAGCTCATCGCCGCCCTGCCGGACGGCCAAGCCGCTCCGGACGCGAACAACATCATCTGGATCCCCACCGCGCGGATGACGGCGGACATCACCATCACCAGCGCGGACAGCTTCGATACGCTGGGCATCCTGATCGTACCGAGCGGCCGTACGCTCACCATCGCGGAGGACGCCAACGTCACCGCCGGGCTGCGGATCGAGAACGGCGGTACGGTCTGCGTGCAGGCGGACGGCAAGCTGTCCACCACCATGGGCGGGGCGGATGCCATCGACAACCACGGCGTTCTCCACGTCCAGCCGGGCGGCACTCTGCAGAGCCAGTTCGGCGGCTCCGTCCACAACGAGAGCGACGGCCTGCTGACGCTCGACGGCGTCTTCTTCTGCGGCTGCATCCAGTTTGGAGACATGGGCTCGGAAGACTGCCATTGGGATATGTGGTTCACCAACGAAGGCACGGTGGACGGCTGCGGCGACGTCATGCTCTATGACGCTTATGATGACGAAGCCGCGCTGCAAGGCTGTGTTCCTGCCGAGCTCGGCCTCATCGTCGGAGACATGATGGACGCCCTCGGACAGGAGACCCGCTTTCAGGACTGGGATGACATCAACATCTACGCGGCTTACGTGATTGACGAGTATACAGATCTCAGAGTTCTCTTGAATTCCCACCGCTATGTCCGCGGAGAGGAGGTCGAGGGCAATCTGGACCTTTTCATCACTCTGGCATCGAACATGCGCATGGATGAGTACGATTATCTCGCCACCATGGCCCGTATCATCATCCCGGAGGACGTCACGCTGACCGTTTCGTCCTACGCTACCCTGGAAGCTGCCATCGACAATCTCGGCACCATCATCGTGGAGCCGTACGGCACGCTGCTGACCACCATGGGCGGAGGCGATGCCATCATCAACAACGGCAGCATCGAGGTGCATGCGGACGGTGCCATCGGCAGCCAGAAGGGCGGAACGATCCACAACTCGAGCACCGGAACGCTGAAGGTGGATGGCTTCCTCTTCTGCAAGAGCGTCAACGTCGACGACGTCATCAGCGCCTGGTTCCAGAACGAAGGCACCGTGAACGGCACAGGCATCGCCGTCGCGCTGCCCGTAGAAGAGTACCAGGGCGCGCCGGACACGCTCGAGGAGCGCGTCACGGCCGGCAGCCAGCTCAAGGCGCAGCTCGGCGGCGCGCTCTGCACCTACATCTATGCCGAGACCTTCGCCGACTTACAGGCGCTGAACGCGAACAACGCTGTGGAAGGCATCTATCTGGACATGCCGGAGGATCAGGATGACAATCTCTGCCGCGTCACCGCGGATCTGGACCTCGGCAGCAAGCGCCTCTGCGTCAGTCAATACGACCTCGTCCTCGAGAACGGCGTCACCCTCACGGCCGCTTCTGTGGAGCATATCCGCTTCGGGAGCCGCTGGGCCAGGATCGTGGTGGAGGCCGCGGGCGCCGCTTCCCCGGACGCCCTTGCCGGCGGCACCCTGATCGTCGGCGGGAAGAAGCTGCTCTCCGGTACGGACGCGTCGGCCAACGTCGTCCCCACGCGGGACATCGCCTTTTTCAGCGGCACCGAATATGCCTCGCATCCCAGCACACCGGATGAGGAATGGCTCTATTCCCTCGCGGACGTGCAGGTCCAGGGCGAGATCCCTTATGATCTCCCCCTGCTCGTGGACGGCGAGCTGGAGATCGTCGGCGACCTCTCAGCGCAGTATGTGGAGGTCCGCGACACCATCACCGTCACGGCCGGCACACCCACCATCCAGAATCTGAACTACTGCAGCAGCAGCAAGGAGAGCGACGTGCGCGGCATCAAAACCAGCTTTGAGCTGGACTTCGACCTGAACACCGGCAACGGTTATGATGACATCAGAGACCATCTGATCAGCGACAACGGCAAGATCTACCTGCAGGAGGACGGCAACGACGTGCCCCTCTCCCCCACCCGCAGCGGCTACAGCTTCGCCGGTTGGAAGGCGAGTTCTTCCTGGGAGAGCGTCACCGCGGAGCAGCTGGCGGACTTCACGGTCCAGACCAGTGAGAACGGAAAGGCTTATGTGGATCAGGCCACGCAGTTCCCCGTTCGCATGATCGCCCAGTGGAACAAGCGCAGCTCCGGCGGCTCTTCCTCCGGCAGCAGCGCCGCAGCGGCTGAGACCACGCCCGGCAGCGCCGCAGACGATACTGCAGTGCCCGGCACCGTGGATGCCGGCGCCACCGTCTCCGGCTCCACCGCTTCGGTCACGGCCACGCAGGCGGAGATCCAGAGCGCGGCCGACGCGCTCGACGCCGCGGTCGCGGCGGAGGGCGGAACCGCAGCGGGCGAGCAGAACCTGCCCATCGACGTCTCCGGCCTTTCCGCCGACGTGAACGCGGCCGCGCTCCCCGCGGCGGCCGTCTCCCAGATCGCGGCGCTCGCCGCGGACGAGGACAGCGCCGTAGAGGGCCTGAACGTCGTGCTCAGCGACGCCACCGTCACCCTGGACGCGGAGGCCCTGCAGACCGTCAGCCAGCAGGCTTCCTCCGGCGATGAGATCCGCGTGGAGGTCGATCTGGACGTGCAGGATCTGACGCCCGCCCAGCAGGCCACGGTCAGCGAGCTGCGGAACACCGTCGTGCTGGACGCCACGCTCTACGTCGGAAACAAGAAGGTCACGGACTTCGGCGGCGGCAGCGTCACCCTGCGCATCCCCTATGACTGGAACGGCGAAGGCGTGCTCCGCGCGGCCTTCATCGGGGACGACGGCTCCGTGGAGGTGGTCCCGGCCAGATATGAGAACGGCTATGCCATCCTGAAGGTCAGCCACTTCTCCGACTACGTCGTCTACACCGAAGAGGCCCTGCCCTTCAGCGACGTGGCCGACCCGAACCTCTACTACTATGACGCGGTGAAGTGGGCCCTGGAGAAGGGCATCACCACCGGCAGCACGGCCACGACCTTCTCCCCGGACGCGAGCTGCACCCGCGCCCAGATGGTCACCTTCCTCTGGAGGGCCGCCGGCCAGCCCGCAGCGGCCGTCTCCGACTGCCCCTTCACGGACGTCAGCGAAGACGCGTACTATCACGGCGCCGTGCACTGGGCCCTGGAGAAGGGCATCGTGAAGGGCGTCAGCGAGGATCTCTTCGGTCCGGACATCACCTGCAGCCGCGCGCAGATGGTCACCTTCCTCTACCGCTACATCCAGTCCGAGGGCGGCGGATTCGTCGGCGCCTGGGCCTTCCCGCTGAACTACAGCGACGCGTCCAGCGTGCCGGACTACGCCTATGAAGCCTTCTGCTACACCACCATGAAAGGCATCGTCCAGGGCAGCGGAGACAGACTGATGCCGCTGGCGGAGTGCAGCAGGGCGCAGATCGTCACGATCCTGGCCCGTTATTTCGCGGACTAAGCGCCCGTTCGCCCGCTTCCATCCGAGGCGAAAACACGACGCATCGAAAAGAAGAGCGGCAGCCCCAATGGGCTGCCGCTCTTTTTAATTTCATTCGCGCCCGGCTTGACTAATTAGCATTTGCTAACTATAATGTTAGCGGAGGCTAATGATGGACATTCTTCTGAAAGCCGAACACATCTCCAAGGACTACATCACGGGAGAGGTCACCGTGCACGCGCTGC
>JAEELK010000006.1 GCA_016282655.1 Bacillota bacterium
CGCCGAATTCGGCGTGGAAACGCTGCCGGTCAAATGCGACATCACGGACACCGAAGGCGTCAACGCCATGGTGGATACCGTTCTGGCCAAGTTCGGCCGCGTCGATATCCTGGTCAACAACGCCGGCACCGGCGCCGTCGCCCCGGCGGAAGACATCACGGACGAGCAGTTCTCTCACGAGTTTGAGATCGACCTCTTCGGCACCTTCAAGGTCGCCAGAGCGGTGGCCAAGAAAGCCATGATCCCCGCCAAGTACGGCCGGATCGTCAACATCGCTTCCATGTACGGCCTCGTCGGCAACAAGATCCTCGGCTCCGCGCCGTATCACGCCGCGAAGGGCGGCGTGGTCAACCTGACCCGCGCGCTGGCCGCGGAGTGGGGCAAGTACGGCATCACCGTCAACGCCATCTGCCCGGGCTATTTCTACACCGATCTGACCAGAGACACGCTGAACAGCGATTTCTTCCAGCAGAACGCCAAGACCATGATCCCCGAAGAGCGCTACGGAAACGAAGGCGAACTGGACAGCGCCGTCATCTTCCTCTCCGCGCCGGCTTCCAGCTACGTCAACGGCGTTCCCGTCCCCGTGGACGGCGGCTACACCTGCATGTAAGAGCGCGAACGCGCGGTATTTGAACGCACATCCGAGGGTTTGACATAAGGGCACGTATCACCGAGCGCGGCCGCGGCCGCGGGAATCGTTCCAAAGGAGGAAAACGAAATGAGTGGACTTTTTGATCTGAGCGGAAAGATCGCAATGGTGACCGGCGCTTCGTCCGGTTTGGGAAGACAGTTCTCTCTGGCGCTGGCCAGACAGGGCGCCAACGTGGCGATCCTGGCAAGAAGGCTGGAAAAACTGAACGCGGTGAAAGCAGAGATCGAAGCGCTTGGCGTGAAGTGCCTGCCCGTGCAGTGCGACGTCACTGACAACGAGCAGATCAAGAGCGCCGTGGCCCAGATCGTCGAGACCTTCGGGCGCATCGACATCCTCTGCGACAACGCGGGCATCGGCCTCTTTGCCCCGGCGGAGAGCGAGTCGGACGAGATCTGGGATTCCATGATCAAAACGAACCTCAGCGCCGTGTTCTACGTGGCGCGCGAGGTCGGCAAGCAGATGGTGAAGCAGAACTACGGCAAGATCATCCTGACCGGCTCCATCCACAGCAGCGTGGCCATGACGGGCCTGCCGCTGAACGCCTACTGCACCACAAAGGGCGGCGTGCGGATGATGGCCAAGGCGCTTGCGACCGAGTGGGCCAAATACAACATCACGGTCAACGCCATCGGCCCCGCGTACTTCGAGAGCGAGATGACGCAGTCCGTGATCGGAGACGAGGCCTTCCAGCAGGTCGTCAAGACTTACTGCCCGATGGGCCGCGTAGGCAAGCAGGGCGAGCTCGACGGCGCGATCGTTTACTTCGCGTCCGACGCTTCCAGCTACACCACCGGACAGCTCCTGTCCATCGACGGCGGCTGGACCGCGATCTAAAACACGCAGCGCAGCAGCGTTGTTCATGAAGACCGGCGCGGCCTTTGCAGGCCGCGCCGGTCTCTATTTTGTGCATGTTAGAGGCGCCGGACGGATCGTCCGGGATCAGCAGAGCCCGGTTTTAGCGTCCAGGTACTCTTTTATGAGCAGGGCGATGTCCTGGCTGCAGCATCTGCCTTTCGGATTCAGCTCCTTGCATCTGCAGCTGCTGCAGGCGCCGGTCATGCGTTTGATGTCAGACAGGGTCCGGGCGCCCTGCTCCAAGGCGGTGATGATCTCGCCCTTGCTCACGCGGTCGCAGTAGCATACCAGTTCGTGATCTTCCATGGCTCTCTCCTTTCCTTCCACTGCATAGCGCGGCGCACGATCGCCGGATCGCGCGTTTCGCCTAGGCCTTAGCCTCCGGATCCGTCAGCCGGTCCAGATAACTGCGGACGTAGTATTTGCAGGCAAGAGAGAGCGCGAAGTTGTCCATCAGGTATTTGGCGTCCGGCTCCTGCGCGTTCTTCGTCTCCGCGGCGATGCGCCCGTGGAAGACCGCCGTGAAGGAGTCCTCGACGGTGCCGCAGAAGTTGTCGTAGGCGCGCGAAAGGCTGTTCTCGTTCAGCTGCCGCGCGGCGGCGATCAGGCGGCCGATCTCCTCGGTGGAGTGGTTCCCTTTCAGGATGTAGAGCACGATGATCATGGCCAGAGAATACTTGTCGTACTGCTTCTTGACCGGCGCCGGCACGATCTTTGCCTTCACGTAGTTGTTGATCATGTTCTTCGTGATGGGCTGCGCGCCGAAATCCTCCGTGAAAACGGCCAGCGCGCTGTTGATGTAGGTGATGAGCTGGTCCATATACAGACGGACGTCCGGCAGTTCTTTCCAGCGCGGGATGTGAAATGTGGCCTCTGATCTCATGACTCGGTCCTTTCCGATTTTTCTATATCATACCACATCGTGAAAATAAATCAACACTTGACAGCGTATCATAAACCGTATAACATAGTATCAAATACTACATGATATGGCTTGAACAACAACGGAGGCAAGATGAGTTACGAAAGATACGCAGATGATTTTATCCGGCAGATGAACGCGGTGCGCGATCCTCAGATCGTGGACCGGAGCGGAACACCGATCAACACGCTGAAGGAGATGCTGGAAGCGTCCACGCTCCGCGAACCGAAGCACACGGCGTTTTATCAGAAGTTCCCCGGGGACAAGGAATACACGGAGATCAGCTACGCGCAGACGCTGAAAGACGTCAACGCGCTCGGCACGGCGCTGCTCGCGCTCGGCCTGAAAGACAAGCGCGTGGCCGTCATCGGGGAGAACGGCTATCACTGGGCCATCTCCTATCTCGCGACCACCTGTGGCGTGGGCGTGATCGTTCCGCTGGACAAGGAACTGAGCAAAGGCGAACTGCTGCAGCTGCTGGAGAACGCGGAAGCGTCCTGCGTGATCTTCGCCCCCAAGTTCCGCGAGATCTTCGCGGAGCATGCGCGCAGCTGCGGCAGAGAGCTGCTGCTCGTGGAGACGGGCGGCAGGGGAGAGCGGGCGGCCGCGGCCGCGCTTCCTGCGGCTTCCGCGGAGGGGACCATCGCGGTCCCGGCCGGCGCGGTGCTGCGCCTGGAAGACCTGATCGCTTACGGCAGCGAGCGCATCGCCGCCGGAGATCATTCGTACCTCAAGGCGGAGGTCGATCCGGAGGCCATGAGCGTGCTCCTCTTCACCTCCGGCACCACCGGCATCGCGAAAGGCGTGATGCTCTCCCAGAAGAACCTCTGCGTCGTGCTCATGAGCGCTTCCTTCGTGATGCCCATCGGCCCGCAGGACCTCTTCTTCAGCGTCCTGCCCGCGCATCACATCTACGAAGGCTGCTGCGGCTTCCTGCTGCCGCTCTACCGCGGCGCGAGCATCGGCTACTGCGAAGGCCTGAAATACATCCAGAAGAACCTGCAGGAACTGCATCCCACCTTCTTCCTGGGCGTGCCGCTCATCTTTGAGAAGCTCTACAACGCCATCTGGAAGAACATCCGGAAAAAGGGCAAGGAGGAGACCGTCCGCAAGCTGCTCCGCCTCAACCGGAAGACCCTGAAGATGGGCCTGAACCTGAGCAACGTCTTCCTGAAGGAGATCCTCGCGGTCTTCGGCGGCCGCATGCACATGCTGGTCTCCGGCGGCGCGGCCATCGATCCGGAGATCCTTCAGTTCTTCAACGATCTGGGCATCAACGCGGTGCAGGGCTACGGCCTCAGCGAATGCGCGCCTCTGGCCGCGGTCAACCCGGGCAAGCGCAGCGTCATGCGCAACGCTTCCGTGGGCTACATCATGCCGATGGACGAGGTGAAGATCCGCGACGCGGGCGAGGACGGCGTAGGCGAGATCTGCATCAAGGGCCCCAACGTCATGCTGGGCTACTACAAGATGCCGGAAGCCACCGCGGAGGCGCTGCAGGACGGCTGGTTCTGCTCCGGCGACCTGGGTTACGTGGAGGATAAATACATTTATATCACCGGCCGCAAGAAGAACGTCATCATCACGGCCAACGGGAAGAACGTCTATCCGGAAGAGCTGGAGTATTATCTGAGCCGCAGCCGCTTCATCGAGGAGTCCATGGTCTGGGCCAGGAACGACGAGGCGGGGCACAACTGCTCCATCGTGGCGACCGTGCGCCCGGACCGCGCCGAACTGCAGGAAACGCTGGGCCACGAGCCCTCGGAGGCGGAGACGGAGGAACTCATCCGCCGCGAGGTGGACGAGATCAACCAGGAGCAGCCGCTGTTCAAGCGCGTGGACAACGTGGTCATTCGTTCCGCGGAATTCGAGAAGAACAGCTCCAAAAAGATCCGGAGAAACGTGGAGAGCAACCGGCTGGCGTAGCGCCCGCCGCCCGAAAGCCGCTCGTCTCAGGGGCGCCCGCGCAGGGCGCTCCTTTTTATTGTCTGAACGGCGAAGGAAAGAGATCATTTATTTATAAAATAGATTTCATATATCGCAGCATCCAAATATCTAATTTAACAATCGGCTGCGGAAACGCTATCATAATAAACGACCTATCACTTATCCCTTTGCATTGGAGGAAAATCATGAAAAAACTGCTTGTTGTATTATTGGCTCTTATGATGGTCCTGTCCCTTGCGGCCTGCGGCCAGAAAGCGGAACCCGCCGCGACTGAGAGCGAGCCTGCGGAAGAAGCGTTCCAGTCTTCCATCCTGTTCTGCGGCTCCACGTCCCTGTATCCCATCATGTCCTCGCTGGCATCCTCCTTCACTTCCAAATATGAGAAGTGGAGCGACGTCGACGCCTCTTTCCCGGACGCCAACGTCTCCATCTACGTGGCCCCCGGCGGCAGCGGCGTAGGCGTTTCCGCGGCGGTAGACGGCACGGCGGACTTCGGCATGCTCGCGCGCGCCATCAAAGATTCCGAGAAGGAAGCCCTCGGTGAGAACTACAGCGAGTACATCGTGGCCCGCGACGCCCTCACCGTCTCTGTCAACGCGTCCAATCCCATCTGCGGCCTCATGGACGACATGAGCGCCGATCTCATCCGCCAGATCTTTGCCGGCGAGATCAGCACCTGGGATCAGGTGGACGCTTCTCTGCCCGCGGAGGCCATCAACGTTTACATCCGCGACCTCTCCGGCGGCGCGTATGAAGTGTTCCAGAAGGCCATCATGGGCGACAGCCAGGTGACGGATGCCGCCACCCAGAGCGCTTCCATGACGGAGCTCGCCACCAACATCGCCGGCGATCCCTGGGGCATCGGCTATGCTGGCTTCGGCGCCTACAACAAGGCGAACGCCAACGGCCAGGTCCTCTCCGCCATGAAGGTGGACGGCGTGGAAGCCAACGAGGCCAACATCATCAGCGGCGAGTACAAGGTACAGCGCCCCGTCATGTTCGTCACCGGCGATCCCATCTCCCCCTCCGAGCAGGCTTTCATCGACTACATCTTCTCCGAGACCGGATACGACGTGGTCGTCGCCAACGGATATATCCCGGCGTTCAACAAATAACGCGCTCTGATCCTCCTTTCGGAATGCTGCCCCCCAAGCGCGGCAGCATTCCTTTTTCTGTTATTTCAGCCGGCCTCGCGGCGCGGGGCGGCGTATCACGGAGCTGACGGCATGGGCAGGACTCTGGACAGACTCTTTTCGATCTTCATTCTGCTGCTGACGGCGGTGGCCTTTCTGTCGCTTGCCTTCGTCATCTATTTTATCGTGCGCGAAGCGCTCCCGACCTTCGCCGTGGTCCGCCCCGCGGACTTCCTCTTCGGGCAGCGCTGGATGCCGGTGGACTACGGCATGGAGATATCCTTCGGCATCTTCAACTTCATCGCCGGCTCCGTGGCGGTCTCGCTCCTGGCCATGCTCATCGCCTCCGTGGTGGGGCTCGGGGCGGCCGTCTATCTGTCCTGCGTGGCTTCGCAGCGGGCCAGGGATCTCATCTATCCCTTTGTGGACCTGCTGGCGGGCATCCCTTCCGTGGTCTACGGCTTCATCGGCATCGTGGTGCTGCTGCGCATCTTCATGCGGGCCGGGGTGCATACGGGCTCCTGCCTGTTGGCGGCCGCCATCCTCCTGGCGGTGATGCTCCTGCCCTTCCTCGTCTCCTCCTGCAGCGAGACGATGCTGAAGGCCAGGCGGAGCTACCTGCCCGCCGCCGACGCGCTGGGCGTGGACCGCTGGTACGCCATCGCGAGCATCGTGCTGCCGGCCTCCCGCAAGAACATCCTCTTTTCCATGATCCTCGCCATCGGGCGGGCCATGGGGGAGACCATGGCGGTGATGATGGTCATGGGCAACGCGAATCTCTTTCCCACGCTGCTGGGCAAGGGCGAGAGCATCGCCTCGGTCATCGCGCTGGAGATGGGGACCGCCGTGGCGGGCTCCACGCATTATCACGCGCTCTACGCGGCCGGCCTGGTGCTGATGCTGCTGGTCTTCCTCATCAACACGGCCATTATGCTGCTGCGCAGACGGCTGATCGGAAGGGAGGAAGGCTAGATGGCGCTGCGGGCAAGACTGACGCAGATCTGGGCCTACGGAAGCATCCTGCTCGTCCTCGGCGTGGTCCTCTTCCTCTTCGTTTACGTCTTCGCGCAGGGCGCGGGGACCATCAGCCCGGAATTCCTCACCGACATGCCCCGGGGCGCGGTGCTCGGCATGGAGGGCGGCATCTTCCCGGCCATCGCGGGCAGCTTTGCCTTCACCCTCACGGCCATCGTCCTGGGCGGCATCCCGGCCGTCGCGGCGGCGCTCTACATGGTCTTCTATTGCAAGAGCAGGAAAAAGGAAGGGCTGCTCCGCGCGGTCATCCAGTGCATCGCCGGCATCCCCTCCATCGTGCTGGGCCTCTTTGCCTACAGTTTTCTGGTGCGCGACATGGGGCTGGGACGCTGCGTCCTCTCCTCCGGCACGGCGCTGGCGGTGATGATCCTCCCCTTCATTGAAGTGCGGGCCGAGAAGGCCTTCCGGGAAGTGCCGCTGCAGGTGGTGCAGTCCTCGTACGCGCTGGGCTGCAGCCGCTGCCACACCATCCTGCACGTGGTGCTGCCCACCTGCCGGGGCGAGCTGGTCTCCGGCATCATCCTGGGCGGCTGCTATGCCATGGGCGCCACCGCGCCGCTGATCTTTACGGGCGGCGTGGCTTTCGCGGCGCCGCCGGACAGCCTGCTGAAGCCGGCCATGGCCCTGCCGCTCCACCTCTACCTGCTGGTGGCGCAGGGGAGCACCTCTCTATCCACCGCTTACGGCACCGCCTTCGTGATGATGGCGGTCATCCTGCTGAGCAATCTCTTGGCGACCCTTTACGCGGGCAGGAGCAGACACAGATGATCCTTACAGTCAAAGACGTTTCTGTTTTATATGACGGCAAGCCGGCGCTGGAGCACGTGAGCTTTGAGGTGCCCGAGCGGCAGATCACGGCCATCATAGGGCCGTCCGGCTGCGGAAAATCCACCATGCTGCGCTGTCTGAACGGACTCATCCGGGAGGAGAACGGCGTCCGCTTCTCGGGAGAGATCTGCCTGGAAGGCCGGGAGATCGGAAGCTATCCGCCGGACGAGCTGCGCCGCAGAGTCGGGCTGGTCTTTCAGACGCCAGCTCCTTTTCCGTTCTCCATCTATAAAAACATGGCCTATGCCGCCCGTTATTTCGGATTGCGGGAAAAGGGAAAACTTGATAAAATCATACGGGAAAAGCTGGAGCTTGCCGGCCTCTATGAAGAGGTCAAAGACGAGATGAACAAGAGCGCGCTGAAGCTCTCCGGCGGGCAGCAGCAGCGGCTCTGCATCGCGCGGGCGCTCACGGTCGAACCGGACGTGCTTCTGCTGGACGAGCCCTGCAGCGCGCTGGACGTGAAGAGCAGCGCCATCATCGAGAAGCTGCTGCTGGAACTGAAGCAGCGCTATACCATCGTGATCGTCACGCACAATCTGGCGCAGGCGCGGCGCATTTCCGACCGCGCGGTCTTTCTCTACAACGGCAGGCTCGTGGAACAGGGCGTCACGGAAGCGCTGTTTCAGGATCCGCAGGAGGAGGAGACCAAGGACTTCCTGGGGGGAGTCTTCGGATAAACGAGCATGATACGCATTGAAGTGCCCGGGC
>JAEELK010000072.1 GCA_016282655.1 Bacillota bacterium
GCAGCAATGACGCGGATGGAACGGAGCGCCCCGCGCAGAGCGGATGTGCTAAGAAAGATCGGGGGCGGGCAGCTGCCGCGGGCGGCCGTCCTGCACTTCCTGGTGGACGCGGCCTGCCTGGCCGCGCTTTTTTCCGGCGCGGCTGAGCTGCGCTTCGGCGGCGCGCTCCTGCTCTACAACAGCGTGGCCTTCACCGGGCAGGCCTTTGCGGGGGTCTGGCTGGACGAACGGCCGCGTTCCTGTCTTTGGCTGCCCGCCGCGCTGCTGCTGACGGCGCTGGCCGTCTGGCTCCCGGGGCAGCGCCTGCTGCAGGCGGGCCTGCTTGGTCTGGGCAACTGCTTCTTTCACGTCATCGCCGGCGCCGGGGTGATGCAGCGCGCGGGAGCGCGGATGGCACCGCTCGGCGTCTTCGTGGCGCCGGGCGCGCTCGGGGTCGCGCTGGGCAGCCTCGTTCCGGAGAGCGGAACGATCCTCTCCCTTCTGCTCGTACTCTTCGCGCTGGGAGAGCTGTATCTCGTTTCCGGAGGAGCGCAGGGCAAGGAGGAGAGAAGAGAGACTGCCCGTTTATTGCAAATAGACGACACGAATGGAAGCAGAATGTCCGCGCGTTTATCGCCAATAGACGAAACGGAAGAGAACGGGTCGTCTGCTTGTCTATCGTCGATAGACGAACCAAGTCCCGAGGAGCGCTCTTTTTGTTTATCGTTAATAGACGAAGCGGGTGCCGAGCAGGCCTCTTTCTGTTTATCGCCAATAGGCGAATCGGGCATAAAAAATGCGCCGGAGCTGATCGCGCCGATGCCTGCCGCGGCCCTGCTCCTGCTCGCGGTCATGACCCGCGCCATGGGGGGAAGCATCTGCTCTTTTCCCTGGAAGCAGGGGACGGCGGCGGTCGTTCTGCTGAGCCTCTTCGTCTTCGCGGGCAAAGCGCTGGGAGGTGTGCTTGCGGACCGCGCCGGCGTGCGCGCCGCGGCCGTGCCGAGCCTCATCGCCGCGGCGCTCTGCGCGGCCTTCTGCGGCGCGTCCATGAGCCTTTCGCTGATCGGGCAGCTGCTGCTGAACCTCAGCATGCCGCTGACGCTCGGGCTTCTGTACCGCCACATGCCGGGGCGGCCCGGAACGGCCTTCGGCCTGGCAGCGGCGGCGCTCTGGCCCGGCACGCTCTTCGGAGCGCTGCTCCGGCCGCACGGCCTTGCCGCCGCGGCGGCGATCCTGGTCTTTTTCCTCTTTTCGCTCTATGCGATCCTGTATTCCCTGAGGAGGGTGGAACATGCGTAAGATCTCTGTCCTGTTATTGCTGCTCTGCGTTCTGCTGCTTCCTGCCGCGGCCTACGCGGACGTGGCGGCCGCGCCGCTCATGTACGCGCTGCCGCTGATCCCGATCCTGCTGGCCCTCGCGGCGGTGGTCATCCTGGCGCTGCTGCTGCGCAGGGTCCTGAAGAAATAAGAGATGCTGCTCGCCTGCCTGCTCACCGTCGCGATCGAGACCGCGGTCTTCTTTCTGGCGGGATACCGGGAGCCGCGGCAGCTGCAGACGGCGGCGCTGGTCAACGCGATCAGCAATCTTTCGCTGAACGTCCTGCTGGCGCTGGCCTGGTCCTGTTTTCGGCTGCGGCTGGCGGATCCGCGCGCGCCGGCGATCTATCTGCTGGAGGCGGGGGTCGTGCTCTTTGAGTACCTGATATATACAAAGGCATGCAGGCCCGGGGCGCGTCTCTTCTTCGTCTGTCTCCTGGCGAACCTGCTGAGCTACCTCGCGGGAAGGTTGGTTTTCTAAAGATGCTTCGCTGCGGAGCCCTTCGGCGGCACCGCCGCGCGACGGCCGGGGATGGGACGAATAAATATTCAACGATAACGAATAATATTAAAAATTTCCCCGAAAAATGCTTGCATGTCCCGGCGTTAGCGTGTATATTATTCGTTGTCAACAGACAAGCCCGCGGGAATGGCCCCGCGGACGAGTGCGCAAAGCAACGCAGAACGCATGAATAAAAAGGAGAAAAAGAAGATGAAAAAATTACTGGTACTGCTGCTGGCCCTGCTGATGGTCTTCAGCCTGGCCGCCTGCGGCGCAAAGACCGAAGCGCCCGCCAACGAAGGCAACACGGAGTCCGAAGCGGAAGCAGAACCCGCCGCCGAGACCGCTTTCACCACCGTGCAGGAAGGCAAGCTCATCATGGGCACCAACGCCGCCTTCCCGCCCTATGAGTTCATCGATGACGACGGCGAGACCATCGTCGGCATCGACGCCGAGATCGCGGCCCTCATCGCCGGCGAGCTGGGCCTGGAGCTCCAGATCGAGGACATGGAGTTCTCCTCCATCATCTCCGCCGTGCAGAGCGGCAAGATCGACATGGGCATGGCCGGCATGACGGTCACCGAAGAGCGCCTGCAGAACGTCAACTTCAGCAGCAGCTACGCCACCGGCATCCAGGTCGTCATCGTCCCCGAGGACAGCGCCATCGCCAGCGTGGACGATCTCGAAGGCGCCATGATCGGCGTGCAGGAATCCACCACCGGCCACATCTACTGCGAGGATGACTTCGGCGCGGAGAACGTGGTCGCCTACTCCACCGGCGTGCTGGCCGTACAGGCCCTGCTGGCCGGCAAGGTCGACTGCGTGGTCATCGACAACGAGCCCGCCAAGGCTTACGTCGCCGCCAACGAAGGCCTGAAGATCCTGGACACCGAATACGTGGAAGAGCACTATGCCGCCTGCTTCAACAAGGAAAACGAAGCCCTGATGAACGCGTTCAACGCCGTGCTGGACGCCAAGATCGCGGACGGCACCGTACAGGCCATCATCGACA
This sequence comes from Bacillota bacterium, assembly GCA_016282655.1. Taxonomy (GTDB): domain Bacteria; phylum Bacillota; class Clostridia; order Peptostreptococcales; family Anaerovoracaceae; genus JAEELK01. Next base: position 2,811 of record JAEELK010000072.1, read on the forward strand.
AGTACATCAGCGCGGAGTAGCGCGGATCCCGCACAACACAGCGCAACGCAAAAAGAAGGGCGCCCTGCATGGGGCGCCCTGTCCTGTTTTATACAGAAAGGATGCGTTCCGACGCGCTTCACGGCGGTGAAAAAGCCGTCCGAAACGCAAGGCTTACTATTGTTATAGGCATGCCTTTGGTGGTATAATTATAACCCATTGATATTAAAGCGCGGCACGCGGTCAAAGCTCCGCGCAGAAGAAGGGAAATCGATATGCAAGCGTGGTTCGCCAAACTCGCGGCAGACTTCAGCCAGACCTTCATAGAAGCAGCGCGCTGGAAAGCGCTGCTGAAGGGCATCGGCATCACCCTGGAGCTGACGCTCCTGGCGCTGGTGGTCGGCGTGGTGCTCGGCATCCTGGTGGCGGTGATCCGCTCCAGCCATGACGCGCTCGCGGAGACCGGAAACAGCAGCCTTCCGCTCAACATCCTGAACAAGATCTGCATGCTCTATCTGACCGTCATCCGCGGAACGCCCGTCATGGTGCAGGTGCTGATCATGTATTTCGTCATCCTGGCCAGCACCACCAACAAGCTGCTGGTCGGCGTGCTCACCTTCGGCATCAATTCCGGCGCCTACGTGGCGGAGATCGTCCGCGGCGGCATCAACTCCGTGGACAAGGGGCAGATGGAAGCCGGGCGCTGCCTGGGCCTCGGCTACATGCAGACCATGTGGAAGATCATCATCCCGCAGGCCGTGAAGAACATCCTGCCCGCGCTGGGCAACGAGTTCATCACCCTGCTGAAGGAGACGGCCATCATCAACGTCATCGGCCTCAAGGACATCACCAAGTGGGCCATGAACGTGCAGGGCCGCACCTACCAGGCCTTCATGCCCTTCGTCGGCATCGCCTGCATCTATCTGATCATGGTCATCGGCATCTCCAAGCTGATCTCCATGTTCGAGAGGAGGATGAAGAATGGATGATGTACTGATCCGCATCGAAGACGTGCACGTGGCCTTCCGGGACGGCGCCATCAAAGCCCTGAACGGGGTGAGCACGGAGATCCGCCGCGGCGAGGTGGTGGTCATCATCGGCCCCTCCGGGAGCGGAAAATCCACCCTGCTGCGCTGCCTGAACCTGCTGGAGTGTCCCTGCAAGGGCCGCATCATCTTCGAGGGCGTGGACCTGACGGGCAAGGACTGCAACATCAACAAACACCGCCAGAAGATGGGCATGGTCTTCCAGCACTTCAACCTCTTCCCGCACATGACGGTGCTGCGCAACATGACGCTCGCGCCGGTGCAGCTCAAGAAGATGACGCAGGCCGAGGCGGACGAAAAAGCCATGGGCCTGCTGACGCGCGTCGGCCTGCCGGACCGCGCGGACGCCTATCCCGCGCAGCTCTCCGGCGGACAGAAACAGCGCATCGCCATCGTGCGCGCGCTGATGATGGAACCTGACGTGATGCTCTTCGACGAGCCCACCTCCGCGCTGGACCCCGAGATGATCGGCGAGGTCCTGGAGGTCATGAAAGAACTGGCGGGCCAGGGCACGACCATGGTGGTGGTCACCCACGAGATGGGCTTCGCCCGCGAGATCTCCGACCGGGTCCTCTTCATGGACGGCGGCGCCCCCGCCGAGACCGGCAGC
>JAEELK010000073.1 GCA_016282655.1 Bacillota bacterium
CTGCGCGGCGTCATCGCGGCGGATCCCCGCCAGCGGAGGCACATCGTCACCAGCAAGATCGAGCATCACGCCATCCTGCACTGCTGCGAGGCCCTGGATCTGGAAGGCTGCTATACCACCTATCTGGACGTGAACAGCGAAGGCTTTGTGGAACCCAAGACCCTGGAGGACGCCATCCAGCCGGATACCGCGCTGGTCTCCATCATGTTCGCGAACAACGAGATCGGCACGGTGCAGCGGGTCCGCGGTCTTGCGGAGATCGCGCACAGGCACGGCGTCCTCTTCCACACGGACGCGGTGCAGGCCGCCGGCAACGTCCCCATCCGCGTCCACGAGATGGGCATCGACCTGCTCTCCATGTCCGCGCACAAGATCTACGGCCCGAAGGGCATCGGCGCGCTCTACGTCCGTAAGGGCGTTCCGCTCTCGAACCTGATCTTCGGCGGCGGGCAGGAGAAGGGAAGAAGAGCCGGCACGGAGAACGTGCCGGGCATCGTCGGCTTTGGCAAGGCGGCAGAGCTCGCTATGCGCGACCTGGAGTCGCACATCCTCACGCTGAGCCGCATGCGCGATCGCTTCGTCTTTCTGCTGCAGCAGCAGCTGGAAGACGTCGTCTATAACGGCAGCATGATCGAACGCCTCCCCGGCAACGCCAGCCTGACCCTGCGCTACGTGGAAGGCGAGGCGGTCCTCAGCATGCTGGAAATGGACGGGATCCTGGCGGCCACCGGTTCGGCCTGCAGCTCTTCCAGCGGCAAGACCTCCCACGTCCTGAACGCCATCGGTCTCAGTACGGAGGACGCCTACAGCACGCTGCGCTTCTCGCTGGGAGACGCCACCACGGAAGAAGATATGGACTTCGCGCTGGAAAAGACCGTCGCCGCGGTCAAACAGCTGCGCAGCTTCTCGCTTTTGGCCAGAGAGCATCAGAAACAGACGAAAACGGAAAAGGAGAGATAGATCATGGGAATGTATAACGAGATCGTCATGAAGCACTTCATGAAGCCGAAGAACGCCGGCCAGATGGAAGATCCGGACGCCGTCGGCAGCTTCGGCAGCCCGGTCTGCGGAGACATCATGGAGATCTCCATCAAGGTCAAGGACGGCGTCATCACAGACGCCATGTTCATGACCTTCGGCTGCGGAAGCGCCATCGCGTCTTCCAGCATCGCCACGGAGATGATCAAGGGAAAGACGCTCGAGGAAGCGCTGCGCTATACCAACGACGACTTCATCGCCGCGCTCGGCGGGCTTCCCGCGCCCAAGGTCCACTGCTCCGTGCTGGCGGAGCAGGCCATCCGCAACGCCATCTATCACTACGCGCAGGACCACGGCCTGACGCTGGAAGGCCTTGCCGGCTACGATCCGGACGAGGTGGACCCGCACGGAGAACTTTCAAATGACTGATCCCGGCGTACTGCTCGGCCTGAGCGGCGGCGTGGACAGCGCTGCAGCGGCATTGCTTTTGAAGCGGCAAGGATATCGTGTGGAGGGCTACTGCTTCCACGTCTGTCCCTCGCAGGCAGAACGGATGCCGCAGGTGCGCGCGCTTGCGGAGGCGCTGGAGATCCCCCTGCACGAAGAGGACGCTTCCTCGCTCTTTGCGGAAGCGGTCATCTCGGATTTTCGCGCGGAGTATGAGGCGGGCCGGACGCCCAGCCCCTGTGTCCGCTGCAATCCTCTGGTCAAGTTCCGCCTTCTTGCGGAGGCGGCGGACCGCCTCGGCATCGAGAAGATCGCCACGGGCCACTACGTGAACGTATTCGACGGGCCGGACGGCCTGCAGCTCTCCCGCGCGCTCTGCACGTCCAAGGACCAGAGCTATATGCTCTACCGGCTGCCGGAAGAGATCCTCGCGCGCTGTGTCTTCCCGCTCGGCATGCAGCCGGGCAAGGACGCCGTGCGGCGGCTCGCGGCGGAGGCGGGGCTGCCCTGCGCTTCGCAAAAGGACAGCCAGGAGATCTGCTTCATTCCGGACGGAGATTATGCTTCTTATCTGCTGCGCAGCGGTTCAAAGACCGAGCCGGGCGCATTTCTGGACCGGAACGGGCAGGAGATCGGCCGTCATCAGGGCATCCTGCACTACACCGTAGGACAGAGAAAAGGCCTCGGGCAGACCTTCGGCAGACCCATGTTCGTCACGGAGATCAACGCCGCGGAGAACAGCGTCACGCTCGGCGAGGACGCGGATCTGCTGCGCGGCACCGTACACGCGGAGCAGGCGTTCTTCTTCGGCAAAGAAGGTTTTCCGGCCGAACTGGACGGGCAGCCCGTGGAGGCAAAGATCCGCTACGGCGCTTCGCCCGCGCCCGGAACGCTGTATAAAACTGGCAAGGACTCTTTTTTCGTCCGCTTCGACGAAGCGCAGCGCGCGCCCACGCCGGGACAGTCCCTGGTGATCTACTGGGGCGAGCAGCTGCTCGGCGGCGGCATCATCAGCGGTGCGGAGGCATAAACGTTTCCTGCTGAAAATGAACAGACCGGTCCGTTTCGGACCGGTCTTTCTTCTGCTTTGGGATCTTCCGTGGAGGGCGGGCTCAGTATAAAAGGATGGCCAGGACCGGGCACTGCGGCGCGCAGTAGCCGCAGGTGAGGCACTTGCTGTGGTCCACCTCCGCCAGACCGTCCGCGCCGTAGTGGAGCGCGCCGTTCGGGCAGCGCCGGATGCAGGCGCCGCAGCCCCTGCAGTCTCCCTTGTCGATGTGGATCTTCTTGCCGGAGATCTGCGGCACGTAGTCCTCCGGCAGCGTGCCGTCCAGATAGGAGAGGAGGGCATCCACCTCGGCGATTGAGGAAAAGCCGACCATGACGGAGGCGGGACCCTTCAGGGAATAGACGTAGTCCAGGGCTTCGCGGTAGCGTGGCGTCAGATTGCCGCCGCCGAAGGCCTTCATGAGATAGACGCCCTTGCCGGCCGCCGCGGCCGCTTCGATGGCGGCGGCCATCTCCTCCTTCGTGCCGGGGCCTTCTCCCTTTCGGATGCCGATGCCGGCGCAGTTGATGAGCGGAAAGATCACGTCGATCGCGGGATGCGCGGCGGCAAGCTCCGTCACGTCCACGTGATGCGTGGAGATCCCCACGGCACGGATCC
>JAEELK010000074.1 GCA_016282655.1 Bacillota bacterium
CAAGGTCCTGCTGGGCCTGGACGCCTGCATCATCATCGCGTCCGGCCTGTTCTACGGGCGCAACATCGCGCTCTACGCCCTCATCACCACCGTCATCAGCGCCAAGATGACCGAAGCCATCCTCTACGGCTTCGAGTCCAGGTCGGTACAGGTGGACGTGATCTGCGAGCGGGAGCCGCGGGAGGAGCTCATGCGCTACATCATGGAAGAGCTGCACCGGGGCGTCACGGTGAAGGAGATCACGGGCGGCTATACCGGAACGAGGCGGCAGCTGGTCACCACGCTCTGCAGCCCCCGCGAGAGCGTCCTGATCCGCAGGCGGGTGGCGGAGCTGGATCCGCAGGCCTTCCTTTCCATCACGCGGCTGGAGGGGGTCTGGGGCAAGGGCCCCGGCTTCAGCGAGCTGCAGGACAAAGAAGACGCATAGGGCGGTCTGAAACAGAAAGGAGAAGAAGATCATGGCAAGGATCAGCATCAAGTTCTTCATGGACTACATCTGCGAGTACTGCTTCCTGGGCTTTCATACGCTGCAGACGCTGAAAAAAGAATACGATTTCGACGTGGAGTACATGCTTCTGGAGATCCATCCGGACACGCCGAAGGAAGGCGCGACCATGGACTGGCATATGCGGGACCTCGGCGCGGGCGTCCGCGAGGACGGCACGCAGGAGGACGTGACGGAGCACCGGGCCTACTGGGTGAGCACGCTGAATCAGATCGCGGCGCCGCTCGGGATCGTCATCCCCAACAAGAATCTCTTCGCCAACACCAGAAACGCGCTGCTGGCGGGGCAGTACGCCAAGCAGGTCGGCAAGGGAGAGGAATTCACCCGGGCGATCTGGGACTACTATATGCTCGGCATGCACGACATCAGCAGCCGCGAGGCGGTGGAGACGGTCGCGGAGGGCGTCGGCATCCCGCGGGCGGAGCTGGCCGCGGCCTTTTCGGATCCGATCTACCGCGCGGAGCTCCTGGCCAACCAGCAGCTGCAGCTGGCCTTCGGCACGGACCGGGTGCCCTGTTTCGTCGTCAACAACGAGTTCCTGATCGTGGGCAACAAGCCGCTGGACACCTGGCGGCAGCTCTTCGGGGAGCTGCTCTCCCGGCCGGAGGCGTAGCGGAGGCCACGGAAGGACGCGGAGAAGAACGGCCGCCGGCGCTCTGCCCGGCGGCCGTTTGCTGCCGCGAAGCGCTTTTCCATGCTATCGTTTTACCAAATTAAAGGATTGATACCTCTGCGCTTTTTTGCTAAAATAGGAACTGCGATACCGTTCCCCTGCCGCCGCGTTCCGCGGGGGCGTCGGACGGCCGCGAAAGGCCTGTTTTAAACAGAAAAAAGGAGAAGAAACATGAAAAAGTTTTTCATCGTACTGCTGAGCCTGCTGCTCGTGCTCTCTCTGGCCGCCTGCGGCGCGCAGAAGCCCGCGGAGAGCGAAAGCGCCCCCGCGGAAGAAGAAGAGGCGGCGGCCGCCCCGGCCGACCGTCTGGCCGAGATCCAGGCGCGCGGATACATCGAGATCTGCACCGAACCCTATTTCGCCCCGTATGAATTCATCGATCCCTCCAAAGAAGGGGACGACCGCTATCTGGGCTTCGACATCGAGCTCATGAAGGCCATCGCCGCGGACCTCGGCGTGGAGCTGCGCATCGTTCCGCTGGAGTTCGACGCCGTCCTGGCGGGCATCAACGCCGGCAAGTACGACCTGGCCATCTCCGCCATCGCCTATTCGCCGGCCCGCGCGGAGACCATGAACCTGTCCCGCGGCTACTATTTCAGCGACACCGGCTACGGCTTCATCGTCCGCGAGGAGGATGCGGATAAGTACAACAGCATCGAGGATCTGGCGGACGCCGTGGTCATCACCCAGAGCGGCTCCGTCCAGGAGGGCATCTACAACGCCTACGTGCCCAAGTGCAAGGAGTTCAAGCGCACCTCCGTCATGCCGGACGGCTACATCGCGGTCGCCGAGGGCAAGGCGGACGTCTGCATCTGCTCCACCTATTCCGCGCAGCTCTACGCGGAGGCTAACGGCGGCCTGGTGGTCCCCGAGTTCCGCTTCACCGTGGATCCGGAGATGAACGCCGTCTGCGTCTGCGCCACCAAGGAGAACACGGACAGCCTCATCGCGGAAGTGAACGAGGTCATCGCGGGCTTGCTGGAAGCGGATCAGATCAGCAAGTGGTCCGAGGAAGCCTCCGCCCAGGCGAAGGCGCTCGGCATCGAGTAAGCAGTCCGCAAACGCTTTCCACACCCAAGCATCAGAGACGGGCCGGAGCCCCTTGCCCGGCCCGTCTTTCTTCAGGAAGAGAACATGGATAAGATCGTCAGGCTTTGGACCAGATACAGCGGCATTTATATAAAAGGCCTCGGCGGCACGCTCTGGATGTCCGCCGTCACCATCTGCATCGGCACGCTGCTCGGCATCTTCGTGGCCCTGCTGCGGATGAGCAAATGGAAGCTCCTGCGCGCGGTGGCGGACGTCTACGTGGAGATCGTCCGCGGCACGCCTGCGCTGCTGCAGCTCTATTTCTTCTGGCTCGTGGTGCCGAAGGTGGTGCATTTCCCCATCTCGGACACACAATGTATCGTGCTGGGCCTCATCTTCAACGCCGGCGCCTACATCTCGGAGATCATCCGGGCGGGCCTGCAGGCGGTGGACAAGGGACAGTGGGAGGCGGCGCGCAGCCTGGGGCTCGCGGAGCGCAACGTCATGAGCCGCATCATCATGCCGCAGGCGATCAAGAACATCCTGCCGGCCCTCTGCAACGAGTTCATCACCACCATCAAGGGCACTTCGCTGGCCTCGGTCTTCTTCATCAACGAGCTGATGACCAGCTACAAGACCGTCAATTCGGCCACCTTCCTCGCCGTGCAGAGCCTCTGCATCGCGGGCTTCATCTATCTCCTCCTGAACGTGACGCTTTCGCGCCTGGTCAAGCTTTTGGAAAGGAGGCTGCAGTCCAGTGACAGATGAGATCATCAGGACCGAAGACCTTTGCAAGAGCTTCGGCAAGCTGGAGGTGCTGAAGGGCATCAGCACCAGCATCCGCAGGGGAGAGGTCGTCTCCATCATCGGCCCCTCCGGCGGCGGCAAGTCCACCTTTCTGCGCTGCCTGAACCTGCTCGAAGTCCCGACCTCGGGCAAGGTCTTCTTCGAGGGCACGGAGATCACCGCCCGCAAGGAGAAGATCAATCTCTACCGGCAGAAGATCGGCATGGTCTTTCAAAGCTTCAACGTCTTCCCGCACCTGACGGTGCTGGACAACATCACGCTGACGCCCATCCTGGAAAAGAAGATCCCGAAGGCGCAGGCGGAGCGGGAGGCCATGGAGCTGCTCGAGCGCGTGGGCCTCACCGAGAAGGCCGGGGAATACCCGGGACGGCTCTCCGGCGGGCAGAAGCAGCGGCTCGCCATCGTGCGGGCGCTGGCCATGCAGCCGGACGTGATGCTCTTCGACGAGCCGACCTCCGCGCTGGATCCGGAGATGGTGAAGGGCGTGCTCGAGGTCATCGCGGGCCTGGCGCGCTCCGGCATGACCATCGTCATCGTCACGCACGAGATGGGCTTCGCGCGGGAGGTCTCGGACCGGGTGCTCTTCATCTGCGACGGGATCATCAAGGAGGAAGGGCCGCCGGAGGCCATCTTCACGATGCCGCGGGACCCCGCGACCATCCGTTTCCTGAGCATGGTGCTGTAAGAGAGGAGAACAGGCATGGCAGACAAGGCACTCATTTGCAGACTGATCGCGGAAAAGGCGGCGGCGAGCCGCAGCCTGGCGAAGGATATCTGGACCTACGCGGAGCTCCCCTATGAGGAGTTCCGCTCCGCGGCGCGCATCATCGAGATGCTGCGCGCGGAAGGCTTTGAGATCGAAGAAGGGCTGGCCGGCATGCCCACGGCCTTCCGGGGCATCTTCCGGAACGGCACGGGGAAGCCCGTCATGGGCCTGCTCGCGGAATACGACGCGCTGGAAGGACTCGGCCAGGAGGCCGGCGTCGCGGAGCGGCGCTGCCCGGAGGGCTGCGGCGCGGGCCACGGCTGCGGGCACAACCTGCTCGGCGCGGGCTGCGTGGCGGCGGCGGTGGCCCTGAAAGACTACATGAAAGAGACCGGCATGGATGGCACGGTGATGCTCTTCGGCTGCCCGGCGGAGGAGGGGGCCGGCTCCAAGCAGTTCATCGCCAGAGCCGGATACTTCGACGACGTGGACTTCGCCTACACCTGGCATCCGGACGACAAGAACGAAGTCTCCGCGGACCGGAACGTGGCGATCATCGGCGCGAACTTCACCTTTGAGGGCGTCTCCGCCCACGCGGGCGCGGCGCCGGAGATGGGGCGCTCCGCGCTCGACGCCGCGGAGCTCACGAACATCGGCTGCAACTATCTGCGCGAGCATATGATCGATCAGGCGCGCATCCACTACGCCTATACGGACGCCGGCGGCACGGCGGCCAACGTGGTGCCGTCTCATACGTCGATCAAGTACGAGGTCCGCGCGCCGCGGGTGCATCAGGCGCAGGAGCTCTTCCTGCGCGTGGTCAACGTGGCGAAGGGCGCGGCGCTTATGACGGACACGAGCGTGGAATATGAAGTGACCATGGCCTTCTCGGACTATCTGGTCAACCGCACGCTGGGCGCTGTGGTGGCGGAGGCGCTGGCGGAGCTCGGCGCGCCGGACTGGAGCGAGGAGGACTATCAGCTGGCCTTCGATATGCTGCACAGCTATAAGCGCAGCCATCTGCTGCCGGTGAAGGAGAGCCTGCGCGAGCTCTTCCCGGATCAGGATCCCGAGGAACTGATGCGGCGGCCGCTGCACAGCGGCGTGCTGCCCTTCGAGCCGGAAAAGGGCGCCTGCGTCTCCGGCTCCACGGACGTGGGAGACGTCGGCTATGCCACGCCCACCGTCATGTTCGAGATGGCCACCGCCTGCTTCGGCTTCGTGGGCCACACCTGGCAGAACACCGCCATGGCGGGCTCGGAGATCGGCCTCAAGGGCATGCTCAAGGCGGCCGAGGTGATGGCGCTCGCCGCGGTCAAGACCGCGGAGCGGCCGGATCTGATCGAGAAGGCGCGGAAGGAGCTGCTGGAGAAGAACGGCGGCAGCTACAGCTGCCCGCTGCCGGACCATATGGAGCCTCCCATCGGCCGTTATTAAAACAGGAGAGCACCCCATGCGAACTGTCGTACTCACCGAACGTCTGAAGCATTACATGCGCAAGGAAGGCGCGCTGGGCATCCGCGTTTACTATCTTTTGACCGGCGTTTTTCCGCACGGCACCGCGGAGCTGCAGGCCAATTTCATCTGGGACCAGCCTTTCGTCGACGCCCGGCACAAGAGCTATGACGTCGAGGTGGAGACCGACGTGGGCATCATCTTTTTCGACCCCGAGCTGGAGTACTGGAAGCGCACCGTCACGCTGGACCTGAAGCGCTTCCTCTTCTTCAAAAAGATCACGGTGGACGGCGCCTTCGTCCGCACCGGCTACACGTCCGTCAACGTCCCCAGGTCGTATTTTTAAGAGGCGGGTCAGCGCCTGATCATCTGTACAAAAGGCAGGCTTTATGGTACACTATCAGGAGATTCTGAAAGGATGGGGAAGATACGGATGGACAGCAAGTATAAGCGCGTTCTGCTCAAAGTGAGCGGAGAGGCCATGTCCGGCGCGCAGGGCCACGGCATCGACGACGCCATGCTCCGGCAGGTCGCCTCGCAGGTCGCGGATCTGCGGAAGATGGGCCTGGAGATCGCCCTGGTCGTGGGCGGCGGCAACTTCTGGCGCGGCCGCAGCGCCGGCAGCCTCATGGAGCGCAGCAACGCGGACTACATCGGCATGCTGGCCACCTGCATGAACGGCCTGGCCCTGCAGGAAGCCCTGCGGGCGGAGGGACTGCCGGTCTGCGTCATGAGCGCCATCCCGATGCCGCTGGTCATGGAGCCCTATTCCATCCGCGGCGCGAAGGAGCGCCTGGCCCGGGGCGAGGTCCTCATCTTCGCCGGAGGCATCGGCTGTCCCTTCTTCTCCACGGACACCACGGCGGCCCTGCGGGCCGCGGAGATCGGCGCGGACGGCATCCTGCTCGCGAAGAACGTGGACGCCGTCTATTCGGCGGATCCCAAAAAAGACCCGAACGCCGAGCGCTTTTCCCATCTGAGCCATCAGGAGGTCCTGGAGCGCCGGCTGGGCGTCATGGACGCCACGGCGGCCTCCATCTGCATGGAAAACCACATCGCCATCCACGTCTTCGGCGCGGCGGACCCGGACAACATCCTGCGCGCGGCCCGCGGCGAAGCCATCGGGACCGTGATCGAATAGAAAGGAGCACGCCATGAGCGACGCAGAGAAAACCTTAAAAGAGAAGATCGAAAAGACCAAATCCATTCTCATCGCAGACCTGAACACCGTCCGGGCCGGCAGAGCCAACCCCGCCCTGCTGGACAAGGTGGTCGCGGACTACTACGGCGTTCCCACGCCGCTGAAGAACATGGCGACCATCTCCGCGCCGGATCCCCGCACCATCCTGGTCGCCCCCTTCGATCCCAAGTCCATCAAGGAGATCGAAAAGGGCATCAACATGGCGGACATCGGCATCAATCCTTCCAACGACGGCAAGGTCATCCGCCTCGTCATTCCCCCCGTCACCGAGGAGCGCAGAAAAGAGCTCGTCAAGCTAGTGAAGAAGATGGGCGAGGAGGCCAAGGTCGCGGCGCGGAACCTGCGCAGAGACGCCAACGAGGACCTGAAGAAGCAGGAAAAGGCCGGCGAGCTCACCGAGGACGACCTGAAGGGCGAGCTGGAAGAAGTCCAGAAGATCCTGGACGGCGCCGTCAAGGACATCGACAAGATCCTGACCGACAAAGAGAAAGAGATCATGGAGGTCTAAGCATGCCGGATCTGCTCGGCCTGCCTCTCGAGGAGGCGCAGGAGATCCTCCGCGGCTTGGGGTTCTGCTGGGAACTGCAGCAGACGGCCCCGCCAAAGGGCGCGCCGGAAGGGACGCTGCGCGTGCTCCGGCAGACGGAGACGGAGCGGGGCGTTCTGCTCCTGGTCGGCTCTGTGCCGGACGGAATCATTTAGAATGAAGGGCGGCCCTTTTCGCGAAGGACCGCCTGTCTTATGAAACAGAAAGGGCCGCGCGCCGCGCGGCGGAAAGGAAGACCATGCAGCTCGATCCGGAACGCATCCCGGCCCACGTGGCCATCGTCATGGACGGAAACGGCCGCTGGGCCAAGCAGCGGGGCCTGCCCCGCCTGGCCGGGCACCGGGCCGGCATGGACGCCCTGAAGGAGATCGTCAAAAAGGCGGACCAGATGGGCATCCGGCATCTGACGGTCTACGCCTTTTCCACGGAGAACTGGAAGCGCTCGGCGGAGGAGGTGAGCGGCATCTTCCGCCTGCTGATCCTCTACGTGGATTCCGAGCTGGCGGAGCTGCACCGCAACAACGTGCGCGTCAGCATCCTGGGGCGCTGGCGGGAGCTTCCCGCGGCGCCGGTGAAGAAGCTGGAGAAGGCGCTGGAGACCACGAAGAACAACAGCGGTCTGCAGTTCCACATCGCGCTCAACTACGGCGGACGCGACGAGATCCTCCGCGCCGCACGCAGCCTTTCCGGGCAGCCGCCGGAGGAGATCACGGAGGAACGCTTCAGCGCCGCGCTGGACACCGCGGGCATCCCGGATCCGGACCTGCTCATCCGCACCAGCGGAGAGCTGCGCCTCAGCAATTATCTGCTCTGGCAGTGCGCCTACAGCGAATTCGTATTCACGGACACGCTCTGGCCGGACTTCAGTCCGGCCTGCCTGGAGCAGGCCGTGCTGGAGTATCAGGGAAGAGAACGCCGTTTCGGAGGGAGAAAACAGTGAAGACCAGGATCTTATCCGCCTGCATCATGCTGCCGCTGCTCCTGCTCATCTATTTCGGCGGCAGGGTCCTCGCGGCCGGCGTATTCATCATCAGCCTGATGGCCTTCCGGGAGTTCTGCGCCTGCTTCGAGACAGCCGGCCGAAAGCCCGGCAGGATCATCGGCTACTGCGGCATCCTCCTGCTGGGGGTGCTGGGCCAGCTGCAGCCCTGGATGAGCTTCGGCACGGAGAGCCTTTTCCTCCTGGCAGGGCTCTTCCTGCTGGTCGCGGCCTCGCTGATCTACCTCTTTGACATGGAGCGGCTCGAGCCGGCCGACGCCTTCGCCACCATCGCCGGGGTGCTCTACACCGGCTTTTTCCCCTATCACGTGGTCCTGGTGGACCAGAGCGGCGCGCCGGTGCTGATCTGGCTCATCTTTCTCTCCGCTTTCGGCTCGGACATCTTCGCGTATTTTACCGGCATGGCCATCGGCAGACACAAGCTCTGCCCGAAGATCAGCCCCAAGAAGACCGTGGAAGGCTGCATCGGCGGCCTTGCCGGCGCTGTCCTGCTCTGCGGGCTCTTCGGCTGGTTCTTTGCGAGGAGCTATTTCCCGCACTGCCTGGTCCTCGGCCTCGCGGCGGGCGCCTTCTCCCAGCTGGGAGATCTCTCCGCCTCCGTGCTGAAGCGCAAAGCGGGCGTGAAGGATTTCGGAAATCTGATCCCGGGGCACGGCGGCATCCTGGACCGCTTCGACAGCGTGCTCTTCACCGCCCCGCTGATCTACTACTATATCGCGATCGTCCTGCCCCTGCTCGGGCAGTGACGCAGAGGAACTGCGCATGAAAAAGATCCTGCTTTTGGGCGCCACCGGCTCCATCGGCCGGCAGACGCTGCGCGTGGCGGAGCGGCATCCGGAGGAATTGTCGATCGTCGGCCTCAGCTGCGGCAAGAACACGGCGCTCCTCGCGGAGCAGCTGCGGACGCTCGCCGCTGCCGGGCGGATGCCGGAGGCCGTCTGCGTGGCGGAGCCGGAAGGCGCGGCGGCGCTGCAGGCCGGGTTCCCCGGGCTGCAGGTCC
>JAEELK010000075.1 GCA_016282655.1 Bacillota bacterium
GACGCGGCGGCCCGGCGCGCGCAACGTGCTGGTGATCGACCGGGTGCAGGATCCGGGCAACCTGGGCACGCTGCTGCGCGCGGCAGACGCCGCCGGCTTCCTGGGCGCCATGCTGCTGAAAGGCTCCGGCGACGTCTACGGCCCGAAGGCCGTCCGGGCCGCCGCGGGCTCCCTCTTCCGCCTGCCGCTCTGTTTCGCGGACACGGCGGAGGAAGCGCTGCGCATTTTGCGGGAAAAGGGCAAACGCAGTCTTTGCACCAGCCCCCATTCTGATGTATACTATTACGATAAGGATTTGCGCGAAGACGTCGCCTTCATCGTCGGAAACGAGGGAGAGGGCGTCTCGGAAGCGTTCCTCGCCGGGGCCGACGAGCTCGTCACCATCCCCATGGAGGGCAGCGTGGAATCCCTGAACGTGGCGGTGGCCGCGGGCGTGCTCCTCTTCGAGTCCCTGCGGCAGCGGCGCGCGTCTCAGAGCAGATAAAAGACCATCCCAACAGCAGGAGGAAAGGTAATCATGCAAAAAAGACTGGCAGAGATCCTACAGGAGGCCAAACAGGAACTGGGCAGCGCCGAAACGCTGGCCAGAGCGGAAGAGCTCCGCGTGCGCTTCCTGGGGAAGAAGGGGGAACTCACGGAGATCCTCCGTTCCATGGGCGGCCTGAGCCCCGAGGAGAGAAAGAGCATGGGGCAGGCGGCCAACAGCGTTCGCGGCGAGATCGAAAGAATGCTGGAAGAGCGATTTACCAGTCTGAAGGAAGCCGCCAAGAACCTGCGCTTCAAGGAAGAGCGCATCGACGTCACGGAGCCCGGGAAAGTCAAGGCCCTGGGCAGCAAGCACCCGCTGACGGTGACCATCGAGGAGATCTCCCGCATCTTCCAGAGCATGGGATATCAGATCGCGGAAGGCCCGGAGATCGAGACGGTCTTCAACAATTTCGACGCGCTGAACGCCGCGCCCAACCACCCGGCGCGCGACATGACGGACACCTTCTACATCACGGAGGACGTCCTGCTCCGCACCCAGACCTCGCCGGTGCAGGTGCGCACGCTGCAGGCGCAGAAGCCCTCCATCAAGGTCATCTCTCCGGGACGCTGCTTCCGCTGCGACACCCCGGACGCCACGCACAGCCCCATGTTCCATCAGATCGAGGGCCTTCTCGTGGACGAAGGCATCACCATGGCGGACCTGAAGGGCACGCTGGACTGCTTTGCCAAAGAGATCTTCGGCAGCCAGACCCGGACCAAATTCCGTCCGCATCACTTCCCCTTCACAGAGCCCTCCGCGGAGATGGACGTCTCCTGCTTCAAATGCGGCGGCAAGGGCTGCCGCGTCTGCAAGGGCAGCGGCTGGATCGAGATCCTCGGCTGCGGCATGGTCCATCCCAACGTGCTCGCGATCGGCGGGCTGGACACCGAGAAATACACCGGATTTGCCTTCGGCATGGGCGTGGAACGCATCGCGATGCTGAAATACGGCGTGGACGACATCCGTCTCTTCTTTGAGAACGACGTCCGCTTCATCGAGCAGTTCCGTTAGAGAGGAGATCGACCATGTTAGTACCCATTGAATGGCTCAGCGCATATACGGACGCGCCCGCGGACATCGACACGTTCTGCGAGCGCATGATCATGTCCGGCTCCAACATCGAGACCGCGGAGGAGACCGCCGCGGGCATCGAAAAGGTGGTGGTCGGACGCATCCTCAGCATCGAAAAGCACCCGGACGCGGACAAGCTCGTGGTCTGTCAGGTGGATATCGGCCAGGCCGAGCCCCTGCAGGTCGTCACGGGCGCGACGAACGTCTTCGAGGGCGCTCTGCTGCCCGTCATCCTGGACGGCGGCCGCCTGCCGGACGGCACCGTCATCCGCCGCGGCAAGCTGCGCGGCGTGGAGAGCTGCGGCATGTTCTGCTCGTTCAAAGAGCTCGGATACGACGACAAGGTCGTCCCGGTGGTCTTCCGCGACGGCGTCTGGATCCTGGAAGAGGGCAGCGCCGCGCCCGGCGCGGAGCTGACGGAAGCCATGCAGATGAAGGACCACGTGGTGGACTTTGAGATCACGCCCAACCGTCCGGACTGCCTCTCCATGCTCGGCATGGCCAGAGAGAGCGCCGCGACCTTCGGCGCCGCGCTGCGCTATCCCGAGACCCGCTGCGGGAAGGAGAGCGGAAACGCCGCGGAGCACATCAAAGTGGAGATCCGCCGCCCCGACCTCTGCCGCCGCTACGTGGCCAGGGTCGTGACGGACGTGAAGATCGCCCAGTCTCCCTGGTGGATGCAGCGCCGCCTCATGCACGCGGGCATGCGTCCCATCAACAACATCGTAGACATCACGAACTACGTGATGCTGGAATACGGCCAGCCGATCCACGCCTTCGACATCCGCACCCTCAAGGGCGCGCAGATCATCGTGGACACCGCCGCCGAAGGGGAGCGCTTCGTGACCCTGGACGGCACGGAGCGGACGCTGGACGCCGAGATGCTGCTCATCAAAGACGCGGAGCGCGGCGTCGCGCTGGCGGGCGTCATGGGCGGCCTCAACTCCGAGATCGAAGACGACACGCGGACCATCCTCGTGGAGGCTGCGAACTTCAACGAAGACAGCATCCGCCGGACCTCCAAGCGACTGGGGCTGCGGACCGAGGCTTCCGCCCGCTTCGAGAAGGGGATCGATCCCGCGCTCGCGGCGGCCGCCGCGGACCGGGTCTGCCGCCTCATCGAAGAGCTTGGCGCGGGCACCGTCCAGGCCGGCAGCGTGGACTGCTATCCCGCGCCGAAGCAGGCAAAGCCCGTGCGCGTCAGACCCGCGCGGATCAACGCCATGCTCGGCATCGAGCTCAGCGCGGAGGAGATGGAAGCGATCTTCGAGCGCCTGGAGATGCGCAGCGAAAAGGACGGCGACGCCCTGCTGGTGACGCCGCCCGGCATCCGCCTGGACCTGGAGAGCGAAGTGGACTTCGTGGAGGAAGTGGCCCGTCTTTACGGCTACGACCGCCTGCCCGTCACGCTCCCCAAGAGCAGCGGGCGTTCCGGCGAGCCCAGGGCCCGCCGCCTGCGCGATCTCGCGCGCGACACCCTGGTGGCCCTCGGCCTGGACGAGATCCAGACCTATTCCTTCGTCAGCCCCAAACAGCTGGACCAGATCGCCCTGCCGGAGGACGCGGCGGAGCGCAGCCTGATCCGCCTCATCAATCCGCTCGGCGAGGAGAACAGCGTCATGCGCACGGCGCTGCTGCCCAACCTGCTGGAGGTCCTGGGCCGCAACAACGCCCGCTCCAACGCGAAGGCGGCGGTCTTTGAACTGGGCAACACCTTCTTCAACGTGCCCGGGCCGGACGGCCTGCCGCAGGAGAGGGAGGCCCTGGCGCTTGGCGCCTACGGCCCCGAGGCGGACTTCTACGCCCTGAAGGGCGTCGTGGAAGCGCTCTGTGAGAAGCTCGGCGTCAGCGGGCTGCGCTTCGTGTCCGAGACCCAAAACGCCACCTATCACCCCGGCCGCTGCGCCAGGCTGCTCCTGGACGGCGAGACCGCGGGCTATCTGGGCGAGCTGCATCCGAACGTGGCCGAGCGCTACGGGCTCGAACAGCGCGTCATCTGCGCGGAGATCTCCTTCGCGAAGCTGCAGGCCGCGGCGCATCCGGAGATCGTCTATCAGCCGCTGCCGAAGTACCCGGCCGTGGCCAGAGACATCGCGCTGCTCATCGACAGAGACACCTGCGTCGGCGACGTGGAGGACGTGATCCGCGCCAACGGCGGCGAGATCCTGGAAAGCGTGCTCCTCTTCGACGTCTATACCGGCGTGCAGGTGCCGCCCGGAAAGAAGAGCGCCGCCTTCAGCCTGGTCTATCGTGCGGAGGATCACACCCTGACCGACGAAGAGGTACAGATAGTCCACAGCCGTATCCTGCAGGCGCTCTCCGCGCAATGCGGCGCCAGCCTGCGCGAGATCTGATCCCCGAGAAAGGAGATCCCCATGGAAGACAGAAACCGTGTCACCGTCAAGATCCACGGCCAGGAGTGCAGCTTCTCCGCGACGGAGAGCAAAGAATACCTCTATCAGCTGGCGGACTCGCTCAACGAGCTGATGGACAAGATCGAAGCGAGCATGCCGCCCGGTCACGACGCGGCCCTGCCGCTCATCACCGCCCTGAACCTGGCGGACGAGCGCCTGCGGATCCTGGAGGAAAAACGCCGCCTGGAGCAGCAGATCCTGGAGCTGCAGCAGGACAGCATGCACTATGCCAAGCTCTGGGAGGACGCCAAGCGCAGCTTTGCCAGACAGCAGGAAGAGAACAAGCAGAACGCCGCGCTGGAGCAGCGCTGCAAAGAGCTGGAGAACAGCTGCTTCCAAATGCAGCAGGAGCTCATGGCGCTGAAGGGAGAGGGCGCGCGCGCGGATGCCGCGCCGGCGGCCCCCGCGGATGAGCCGGCGGAGCCGGTGCAGGAGGAGCTCGTCCTGGACGCGGCGCCCGAGGAAACGCCCTACGGCAGCGAGCGCTGATCGACGGCGCGGGGCCGGCCGCGAAGAGACCGGACAGAGAACACGATGAACGACAAAGTCTTTCGCACATTGGAATACGATACCGTGCGGGAGCTGCTGGCGGAGCAGGCTTCTTCGCAGATGGCGAAGAAGCGTGCCCGTTCCATGCGGCCGCTTCTGGAGCGCCGCGAGATAGAAGAACGGATGGCGGAGACCACGGAAGCGGTCTCCGTTATCGGTCTGAAGGGAGCTCTTTCCCTGGGCAGCTTCTACGACATCAGCGGCCTGGTCCATCTCTGCCGAAAGGGCGCCGTCCTGAGCATGAAGCAGCTGCTGGAGGTGCTCTACGATCTGCAGGCGGCCCGGCACGCGGCCGTCTTTCTGAACAGCGATCTGCCCCCGCTGCCCCATCTGGACGCGCTGCGGGAGGTCATCAGCGTGCAGCGCGCGTTGGAAGAAGAGATCGACCGCTGCATCCTCTCCGAGGACGAGATGGCGGACAGCGCCAGCCCGCAGCTGCGCAGCCTGCGCCGGCGGATCGCCGCCCAAAACGAGGCCATCCGCGCCAGGATGAACAGTTTCGTCTCCGCGGCGGAAAACCGCGAGAAGCTGCAGGATCCCATCGTCACCCTGCGGCAGGGCCGCTACGTCCTGCCGATCAAGCAGGAGCACCGCGCCAGGTTCCCCGGCATCGTGCACGATCAGTCCGCCTCCGGCGCCACGCTCTTCGTGGAACCGCAGGCCATCGTGGACATGAACAACGAGCTCAGGCAGCTCGAGCTGGAGGAGCAGCAGGAGGTCCAGCGCATCCTGGCCGCGCTCTCCGCGCAGGTGGGGGAGGCCGCGGACGCCATCCTGAACGATCAGAAGATCCTGCTCGAGCTGGACTTCATCTTCGCGAAGGGAAAGCTCTCCGCCAAGATGAAGGGCGAAGCGCCCGCCTTCAACGAAGAAGGGCGGCTGCGGATCCGGCAGGGCAGACATCCCCTCATCGACCCCAAAAAAGTGGTGCCGATCAGCGTGGAGCTCGGCGGGGACTACAACGCCCTCATCATCACCGGGCCCAACACCGGCGGCAAGACCGTCACCCTGAAGACCGTGGGGCTCTTTGCGCTCATGGCGCAGTCCGGCCTGCATCTGCCCGTCCATCCGGGCACGGAGATGCCGATCTTCCGGCACGTCTGCGCGGACATCGGCGACGAACAGAGCATCGCGCAGAACCTCTCCACCTTCTCCTCCCACATGCAGAACATCGTGGGCATCCTGAAAAAGGCGGACGCGGAGAGCCTGGTGCTGCTGGACGAGCTCGGCGCGGGCACGGACCCGGCCGAGGGCGCGGCGCTCGCCATCTCCATCCTGGAGGAGCTGCGGCGCAGAGGCTGCCGGGTCATGGCCACCACCCACTATACGGAGCTGAAGAAATACGCGCTCTCCGCGGAAGGCGTGGAGAACGCTTCCATGGAGTTCTCTCTGGAGGATCTGGCGCCGACCTACCGCCTGCAGCTCGGCATCCCGGGCAGTTCCAACGCCTTTGCCATCTCGCGCAAGCTCGGCCTCAAGGAGCGCATCATCCGGGAGGCGGCGAGACATCTGGACGAAGGCGAGCTGGCCTTCGAGGACGTGATCCGCAGCATCGAGGCGGACCGCAAGGCCGCGGAGGCGGAGCGGACGGAGGCGCGCGTTCTGCGCCTCGCCGCGGAAAAAGAGAAGCAGAAGCTGGACGCCCAGCAGGAGAGCCTGGCGGCGAAGCGCGAAAAACTGCTGGAAGAGGCGCGCGAAGAAGCC
>JAEELK010000076.1 GCA_016282655.1 Bacillota bacterium
AGATAACGGTCCGTCGCGGTGGCGATGCAGGTCCCGACCCCTTTGTGGCGCAGCTCTTCCAGGAAGGGGATCACGCCCGGCTTCGGCTCGACCGTGTGCAGATAGAAGCCTTCCACGGTGCGGTCGATGCCGTCCATGATCTCCCGCATGGAGAGCTGCAGATGATATCTCTCGCGGACGTACTCCGCGGACTGCTGAAGGCTCATCGGCCGCAGGACCTTCTGCAGGCCGGGTTCCGCCTCCCGCCCCACGGAGCGCAGGAAGACTTCGCCCGCGGTCTCCCAGACGAACATGGAATCGAAGAGCGTTCCGTCAAAATCGAAGATGGCGCCTTTTATCATTCCGCGATCACAGCCTTTACGCGTTCTTTCAGTAGCGCGGTCGCTTTTTCGATCTCCGCCGCGCCGAAGATGGCGGATACGACCGCCACGCCGGAGATGCGGCTCCCCCGCAGCTCGCCGACGTTGTCATAGCTGATGCCGCCGATGGCGACGGCGGGGATGGATACGGAGGAAACGATCTCGCGCAGCTCTTCGTTGCTGATCCGCAGCGCGTCGGCCTTGGTCGGAGACGGAAAGACCGCCCCCACCCCCATATAGTCCGCGCCGGCAGCCTCCGCGGCCTTCGCCTGCGCCACGCTCTTGCAGGTGGCGCCGATGATGAAGTCTTCAGGGACACGCCTGCGGATCTCCGCCACGGGCGCGTCCTCGATCCCCACGTGGACGCCGTCCGCCCCGCTTCGGAGCGCGACCTCGACGTTATCGTTGACGATCAGCGGCACGCCGTATCTATGGCAAAGTTCGCGGACCCGGACGGCTTCTTCGGCAAAGCGCGCGTCATCCAGCTTCTTCTCGCGCAGCTGGACGATCGTGGCGCCGCCCTTCAGCGCGTCCTCGATCTGCTCCAAAAACGTCTGTCTGCCGACCCACGCCCGGTCCGTCACGGCGTAGAGCAGCAAGTCCTTCTCGTTCAATCTCATCTCAGCCTTCCATGGCTCTCAAAAGCCCTCTTACATCCTCGCTCGTCATCAGACTGCTCATCAGACAGGCCCCGGCGGCGCCGGCGCTCCGCACCTGCGCGACGTTCTCCGGGCCGATCCCGCCGATCCCGTATACCGGGATCTTTACGGCGGCGCAGACCTCCCGCAGAAAGTCCAGGCCCCTGCCCGGCAGGCCTTTTTTGCAGTCCGTCTCAAAGACGTGCCCGGCGGTAAGATAAGTGCAGCCCAAGGCCTCCGCCTCCAAAGCCTCCTCCACGCTGTGACAGGAGGCGCCCAGGACGCTGAAGCGCGCCCTCTCCTCCCGCGAAAGCTCCCGCAGGAGCGGCAGCGGCAGATGCAGGGCGTCCGCGCGCAGGGCTAAGGCAAGGTCGGGATGGCTGTGCAGGACGCAGCGCACGCCATGGCGGCCGCAGCGCTCCATGACCGCCTCCGCCAGGCGCCTGTACGCCTCCGGCGCGAGGTCTTTTTCCCGGAGGATGAGCCCCGCGGGGCGGCAGGCCGCGATCCGTTCGACCCGCGTCAGAAAGTCTTCCCGGCAGAGCGTCCGGTCGGTGACGCAGAGGATATCAGACGTAGACATAATCGTTCAGGACCGGCTGCAGGCCTTCCCCGGACATGTCCCGGTACATGGCCTCGAAGCTGCGGACGTCGGCGATCTCGAACTGTTCATCGCCCTTGTCGGCATCGTCTTCCTTGCCGGTGTACTTGCTCTCGTGGTCCCCGATGCCGGTGGAGACGCCCGCGGAGATCTTGGTCGCGGCGATCTTCACGATGCCGTTCCGGAAGGCCGCGCTCTCGCGGGAGGAAACGGTGATCCCCACAAAGGGCAGGAAGATGCGGTAGGCGCAGAGGATCTGGCAGAGCTGCTTCTCGCCGACGTCCAGCGGATCGATCTTGTCGTTGTTGATGATCGGGCGCAGTCTCGGACAGGAAAGGGACATCTCCGCGTGGGGATACTTGCGCTGGAGATAATACACGTGCAGCGCGCTTGCCAGCGCGTCCTTCCGGAAATCGGAGAGGCCGAGCAGCGCGGAGAAGGCCACGCCGCGCATGCCGCCGCGGAGCGCGCGCTCCTGCGCGTCGAAGCGGTACGGCCAGACGCGCTTGTGTCCGAGCAGATGGAGCGTTTCGTATTTGTCCGCGTCGTAGGTCTCCTGGAACACGGTGACGTAGTCCGCGCCGCATTCGTGGAGATATCTGTATTCGTCGGTGTTCACCGGGTAGATCTCCAGCCCGACCATGCGGAAATACTTCCTTGCCAGCCTGCAGGCTTCCCCGATGTACTGCACGTCGCTCTTCGCGCGGCTCTCCCCCGTCAGGATCAGGATCTCTTCCATCCCGGAGTCCGCGATCACCTTCATCTCATGCTCGATCTGCTCCAGGGACAGCTTCATGCGCCTGATGTTGTTGTAGCAGTTGAAGCCGCAGTAGACGCAGTAGTTCTCGCAGTAATTGGCGATGTACAGCGGGGTGAAGAGATAGACCGTGTTGCCGAAGTGCTTGCTCGTCTCCACGCGGGCGCGCTGCGCCATCTCTTCCAGAAAGGGCTCCGCCGCGGGCGAGAGCAGCGCCTTCAGGTCCTCCACGGAGCAGCTCTCGTGCTCCAGCGCCGCGCGGACCTCGCGGGCCGTATAGACGGAATAGTCATAAGAATCCATCTGGGAGATGACCTGCCGGCAGACGTCGGACTCGATGATCTCCATGCCCGGCAGGTATTCCATGTGGCTCTTGCGGCTGGAGGGGTCCGTTTCCAACCTGTGTTTCTGCTCCAGGGCAGCCGGGGAGAGATGCCCGGAATCGACCAAAAATCTATCTTCCATGGTCCTTCTCCTTAATCGCGCAGGAAGCCCGTGAGCGGATCGGACGCGGAAGCGCCGCGGGTCAAAACGCGGCCCAGGCCGGAGAGATAGGCCTTCCGGCCCGCCTCGATGGCCTGGCGGAACGCGGCGGCCATCAGGGGCAGGTCCCCCGCCGTCGCGAGCGCGGTGTTCGCCATGATGGCGGCCGCGCCCATCTCCATGGCCTCACAGGCCTGCGAAGGCCTGCCGATGCCCGCGTCCACGATGATGGGCAGGTCGATCTCGTCGATGAGGATCTGGATGAACTCCCTGGTCGCCAGACCCTTGTTGGAGCCGATGGGCGAAGCCAGAGGCATGATGGTGGCGGCGCCGGCATTGGCCATGTCGCGGGCGGCGTTCAGGTCCGGATACATATAAGGCATGACGACAAAGCCCTCGTTCGCGAGGATCTCCGTGGCCTTGATGGTCTCCTGGTTGTCCGGCAGCAGATACTTGCTGTCGCGCATGATCTCGATCTTGACGAAATCGCCGCAGCCCAGCTCCCTGGCGAGGCGCGCGATGCGGACCGCCTCCTCCGCGGTCCGCGCGCCGGAGGTGTTCGGCAGCAGCGTGACGCCCTTGGGGATGTAGTCCAGGATGTTTTCGTGCTCCTTGCTGTTCGCGCGGCGGACCGCAAGGGTGATGATCTCCGCGCCGGCATCCTGGATGGCAGCTTCGATGAGCTTCATGGAATACTTGCCGGAGCCCAGGATAAAGCGGGAGCTGAATTCGCGGCCGCCGATGACGAGCTTATCGTTCTTGCTCATGATTCTCCTTCTTTCTTAAACTTCGTATTCGCCCGCGAGGATCCGCAGGACGGTCTGCGCCTGATGCGCGGCGCAGAGCATGACGCGGGGGGCCAGCAGGCCGAGGCCCTCCGCCGCGTCGCTGCGCTCGTCGCCGCAGAGGTAAAAGCGTTCTGTGATCCTTCTGGTCCGGATGCTGTTGGGCGTGCCCAGACCGGCCATGCCGGAGGCCGCGACCAGATAAGCGCGCGGCAGGCGCTCCAGGACAGCGTTCACGAGCATCGCCTTGGCGGCGGCGTCGTCGAAGGCTTCGCATACGACGTCCGCGTCCTTTAAGAGACGCGCTGCGTTCTCCTCCGTGATCCTTTCCGCAAGCGGCCGAAGCGCTGCGTAGGGCGCGATCTCCCGGAGGTTTTCCGCCAGCGCCTCCGCCTTGCGGCGTCCGATCTGCTCCGCCTTGTACTGCTGGCGGTGCAGATTGCTGAGGTCCACGCGGTCAAAGTCGATCAGCAGAAGCGTTCCGACCCCTGCCCTCGCCAGCGCGACGGCGACGTTCGAGCCGAGGCCGCCGAGGCCGCAGACCGCAACGGTGGCGGCAGAAAAGCGCCCGTGCAGCGCCGCGCCGTGGCGGGCGATCAGCGCGTCCGTCCATTCTTTTTCAGAGGGGAACAATCAACCACCTCCCACAAAGCTGACGATCTCCAGACG
>JAEELK010000077.1 GCA_016282655.1 Bacillota bacterium
ACGTTCTCGCGGGACATGTTCAGCAGATCCGCCGGGTCGCGGATGGACTTCACGAGGAGCAGCGAGGGGTAAGAGGCGATCCAGTCGCGCAGGAGCTGCTTGGCCTCTTTGCCCTGCCCCATCAGCCGGTCCAGCAGGAGCAGCGCTTCGGCCACATGGCCGAGCTCCACGTGGTGGCTCAGCTCCAGAAAGACCTCGTCTCCCACGGTACCCAGGATCTCCAGCACGTCGTCCCTGGCGATGCTCTTCTGCCCGGCGCTGACGCACTGATCCAGGATGGAGAGGGCGTCTCGGACGGAGCCGTCCGCGTTCACGGCGATGAGCCCCAGCGCGCTCTCGGAGACCTTTACGCCGAGGCGGCCGCAGATCTCCCGCAGGCCCTGGCGCATGCGCTGCTCGGTGACGCGCTTGAAATCCAGGCGCAGGCAGCGCGAGAGGATGGTGGCCGGCAGTTTCTCTGGCTCCGTGGTGCAGAGGATGAACATGACGTGCGCCGGCGGCTCTTCCAGCGTCTTCAGCAGCGCGTTGAACGCCGCCGTGGAGAGCATGTGGACTTCGTCTATG
This sequence comes from Bacillota bacterium, assembly GCA_016282655.1. Taxonomy (GTDB): domain Bacteria; phylum Bacillota; class Clostridia; order Peptostreptococcales; family Anaerovoracaceae; genus JAEELK01. The sequence goes on from JAEELK010000077.1 coordinate 565, forward strand.
ATGTAGACCTTGCGGCGGCCGCTGACCGGCGGATAGGCCACGCTCTCGCGCAGCTCCCGGACGTTCTCCACGCCGTTGTTGGAGGCGGCGTCGATCTCTATGACGTCCAGAAAGCGTCCGTCCCGGATGTCCGCGCAGACCGCGCAGCTCCCGCAGGGGCGGCTGCCGGCTTCCGCCAGACAGTTCACGCCCTTGGCGAGCAGGCGGGCCGTCGTGGTCTTGCCGGTGCCGTGGGTGCCGCAGAAGAGATACGCATGCCCCACGCTGTTCTCCCGCAGCTGGTTCTGCAGGATCCGCACGATGTGCTCCTGGCCCCAGAGGCTCTCGAAGGTGTCCGGGCGGAAGGAGCGGTATAGCGCCTGATACATGCTTTCTCTTCCTTTCTTGTGTTCGATCGGCCGACTTGCTTTGATCGATCTATTATACAATATCTTGTGGGACGCATTCAAGACGTCCTCTGTCATTCGGGAAGGGATCCGGGCGGAACGCCCCGTCCGAGGGGGACAAAAACAGACTGCCTCCGCTCAGCCCGCCGGGTACGGAAAAAGGCTGTGCCGCGTCACATGAGGGATTCCGCTTATCGCTGCTTCCTTCCGGACCTGACGAGGTTCACAGATCCTCATTGCGCGGGACCCAGTTCCATCCGACGGAGCTGAGCGGAGACAGTCTGCGCTGTCTGAATTAATATTATACGAGACGCCCCCGCCTTTCGTCAAGAGGGGCGCTGCCTGTCAGAGACGCGCGCGGGGGACGGTAGGCTTTTGCATGGGAACTCCGGAACGGCGGCACTTAGCGATCGGCGAGCCGCAGGCGAAGCCGGCGCTTAGTACCGCTGCGTCCCGGCGTTAGCGCGAGCGTCCCTGCAAGAGCGTGCCGTCCCCCGCGCAATATTACGACTGCAGCATCTCTTCGAACTCCGCCTCGCTGATCACCCGCACGCCAAGCTCCTGCGCCTTGCTCAGCTTGGAGCCCGCCGCGGCGCCCGCGAGCACGTAGTCTGTCTTACGGCTGACGCTGCCGCTGGTCTTGCCTCCGAAGCCCGTGATGAGCGCCGCGGCCTGATCCCGCGTGTAGCGCTCCAGCGTGCCGGTCAGCACGAAAGTTTTGTCCGCGAACGCTTCCTTGCGCACGACCTCGTCGCTCTGCCGGCGCTCCAGATCGAAGCCCGCCTCCTCCAGTTCCCGCAGCAGCGCCTGATTGGCAGGCCGCGCGAACCAGTCGGTGACGCTCTCCGCGATCTTCTGTCCGATCTCGTCGATGGCGGTCAGTTCCTCCGCCGTGGCGCGTTCCAGCGCGCGCAGCGAGCCGAAGCGCGTGCAGAGCAGCCTGGCCGCCTTGCTCCCCACCAGCGGGATCCCGAGGCCGAAGAGCAGCCGGTCCGGCTCTCGCTCTTTCGAGGCCGCGATCGCCTGCACCAGCTTCTCCGCGGAGCGCTCTCCGAGCCCTTCCAGGACCTGGAGCTCCTCTTTCGTCAGATGATACAGATCCGCCGGGCTGCTCAGGAGCCCTTCTTCCATGAGGCGCTCCACCAGGCTGCCGCCCAGGCCGTCGATGTCCATGGCTTCGCGGGAGACGAAGTGGATGAGCCCCCTGGCGTTCTGCGCCGGGCATTCCTGATGGTTCGGGCAGCGCAGCACCGCCTCTCCCTCCAGGCGCTGCAGCGCCGCGCCGCAGCTTGGGCAGTGCGTGGGCATGCGGAACTCCCGCTCCGCGCCCGTGCGCTTCTCCTTCAGGACCCGGACGAGCTCCGGGATCACCTCGCCCGCCTTGTGGATGATCACGCGGTCTCCGATGCGCAGCTCCTTTTCGCGAATGAAATCTTCGTTGTGCAGCGTGGCGTAGGTGATGACCGAGCCGGCCAGCGGCACCGGCGTGAAGACCGCTTTGGGCGTGACGGCGCCGGTACGGCCCACCTGGACCACGATGTCCCGGACGAGCGTCTCCGCCTCTTCCGCCTTGAATTTGTAGGCGATGGCCCAGCGGGGGCTCTTCACCTTATAGCCCAAGCGCTCGCGCTGGGCCAGGTCGTCGACCTTCACCACAAGGCCGTCGATGTCGTAGTCCAGGCCGGGGCGGCGGGTCTCCCAGACGCCGCACTGCGCCAGGACCTCCTGCAGACTGCCGCAGGGAACGTGCTCCACCATATGGAAGCCCTGTTCGCGGAGGAAGTCCAGCGACTCCAGATGGGTCTGAAAGCTGCGCCCTTCGACGTACTGCACGTTGAAGACGAAGATGTCCAGCGGGCGCGAAGCCGTAACGGCGGGGTCCATCTGGCGCAGGGAGCCGGCCGCCGCGTTGCGGGGATTCGCAAAGATCTGCCCGCCCAGGCGCTCCTGCCTGCGGTTCAGCTCCACGAAGTCTTTTTTGGGGATGTAGACCTCGCCGCGCACGTCCAGCTCGCCTTGAAAGGGGATCTCCTGCGGGATGCTCTTCAGCGTGCGGAGATTGGCCGTAATGTCCTCTCCGACCGCGCCGTCGCCCCGCGTGGCGCCGCGGACGAGGCGGCCGCGGTCGTACTGCAGCACCACGGAAAGCCCGTCGATCTTCGGTTCCACGACGTAGCGGACCGCGGCGCCGTCCAGCGCCTTTTCCGTGCGCTGGTGGAACTCGCTCAGCGCTTCCAGGCTGTAGGAGTTGTCCAGGCTGATGACGGGCACCCGGTGCTGCACCGGGCTGAACTGCCGCTGCGCTTCGCCGCCGACCCGCCGCGTGGGGGAATCCGGCCGCGCCAGGAGCGGCATCGCCTCCTCCAGCCCGCGCAGCTCTTCCATGAGCCTGTCGTATTCGTAGTCGGAGAGTTCCGGCGCGTCGTGCAGGTAGTACTGCTCATTCGCTTTTTTCAGGATCTCCGTGAGTTCGTCGATCCTGCGCTTGGGATCTTCCATGCCGCTCTTCTTACCTCTCGATCTTCTTCAGCGGCGCTACGCTGAGCGCCAGTTTTTTGACGCCGACGCTGTCGAACGCCACGGTGACCGTGCTGCTGTTGCTTTCTATGACCCTGCCCGGACCGAACTTGCTGTGGCTGACCATGTCGCCCGGCTCGAGCAGCGTGTCCGCGAGCGTCTCCCTTTCGCGCTCCTTGGCCCGCAGCGCCGCGAGAGCGTCGAAGGGCTTTGCGAAGGAAGCCTCCGCTCCCCTGGGCGCGGAAGGCGGCGCGGGCGAGGCGTCGTAGCGTCCCGCGCCGTAGCCTCTCTCGCTGTTGCGCTTCACGTAGACCGCGTCCCCGTCCAGATAGTCCCGGTCGATCTCCTGCAGGAAGGGGGATTCTCTGGTATAGTCCGTGCGGCCGTAGAGGGTCCGCACGTAGGCGCTGCTGAGGAAGAGGCGCTCCTTGGCGCGGGTCATGCCCACGTAGCAGAGGCGGCGTTCTTCCTCCAGCCCGTCCGGCTTCTCGTAGGAGCGCCAGCTCGGGAAGAGCCCGTCCTCCATGCCCGGCAGGAAGACCACCGGGAACTCCAGGCCTTTGGCGCTGTGCAGGGTCATGAGCACGGCGGCGTCCTCGTCCGGGTCGTGATTGTCGATGTCCGACATCAGCGCGAGCCCTTCCAAAAACTCGTCCAGGCTTCCCTCCGGGTGGTCCTTCTCGAAATCCGTGATGAGGGAGCGGAACTCCAGCAGGTTCTCCATGCGCCCCTCCGCCTCGATGGTGCCCTGCCGGTCCAGGTCCTCCAGATAGCCGCTGCGGTTCAGGAGGCTGTCGTAGACCTCGGAGACCGGCAGCGTTTCCTTCTCCGCGGCAAGGTCCCGCAGCAGCGCGCAGAGCTCCGCCACGGCCGCGCGGCTCTTGCCCGGCAGGGAGGCCTGCGCCTCTTCATCGGAAAAAGCCTGCAGCAGGCTCTCGCCGCGGGCCTGCGCGAGCGCCCGGAACTTCTCCAGCGTCTTTGCGCCGACGCCGCGCTTCGGCTCGTTGATGATCCGCGCGAAGGCGAGATCGTCCGCGGGGTTCTGCACCAGCCGCATATAGCTCATGAGGTCTTTGACTTCTTTGCGGTCGTAGTAGCGGAAG
>JAEELK010000078.1 GCA_016282655.1 Bacillota bacterium
AAGTCCCTGTCCGACATGCTCAAGGGCAAGCAGGGCCGCTTCCGTCAGAACCTGCTGGGCAAGCGCGTCGACTACTCCGGCCGTTCCGTCATCGTGGTCGGCCCCGAGCTGAAGTTCTATCAGTGCGGTCTGCCCAAGAAGATGGCGCTGGAGCTCTTCAAGCCCTTCATCATGAAGCGCCTGGTCGAAGAGGACTACGCCTATAACATCAAGAACGCGAAGCGCATGGTCGAGAAGGTCCGTCCCGAGGTCTGGGACGTGCTGGACGAGGTCATCCAGGAGCACCCCGTGCTGCTGAACCGCGCTCCGACGCTGCACCGCCTCGGCATCCAGGCGTTCGAGCCGGTGCTGGTGGAAGGCAAGGCCATCAAGCTGCACCCGCTGGCCTGCACCGCCTACAACGCCGACTTCGACGGCGACCAGATGGCCGTGCACGTTCCGCTGACCGTGGAAGCCCAGGCGGAAGCCCGCTTCCTCATGCTCTCCGTCAACAACATCCTCGCGCCCAAGGACGGCTCTCCCATCACCACGCCCACGCAGGACATGGTGCTGGGCAGCTACTACCTGACCCACCCCGGCGTGCCCGAGCGCAACACCGAGGCCGAGAAGGGCGAGGGCAAGTGCTTCACGGACATCGACGAGATGCTCATGGCCTATCAGAACCACAGCGTCGGCCTGCACGCCCGCGTCAAGGTGCGCATGTACCTGCCCGGCGATACCGAAGGCCGCCTCGTGGAATCCACCGTGGGCCGCTTCATCTTCAACGAGAAGATCCCGCAGGACCTCGGCTACGTGGACCGCAGCGTGGATCCCTATTCCCTGGAGATCGACTTCCTCTGCGACAAGAAAAAGCTGGGCAAGATCATCGACAGATGCTACAGACGCCACGGCAACACCGTGACCGCCCAGATGCTGGACCACATCAAGAGCATCGGCTTCCACTATTCCACCATCGCGGCCATCACCGTATCCATCTCGGACATGGAGATCCCGGCGGCGAAGGACGGCATCCTGGCCAAGGCCGACGAGCAGGTCGAAAAATACGACAAGGCGTACCGCAGAGGCCTGATGGCCGACGCCGAGCGCTATGAGCGCGTCATCGAGACCTGGAACAAGGCGACCGACGACGTCGCGGACGCCCTGATGGACTCCCTGGACACGCTGAACAACCTCTACATCATGGCCCACTCCGGCGCCAGAGGCAGCAAGAACCAGATCAAGCAGATCAGCGGCATGCGCGGTCTCATGGCGAACGCCTCGGGCCACACCATCGAGATCCCCATCAAGTCCAATTTCCGCGAAGGCCTCTCCGTTCTGGAATACTTCACTTCCACCAACGGCGCCCGCAAGGGTCTGGCCGACACGGCGCTGCGTACCGCGGACTCCGGCTACCTGACCAGACGTCTGGTGGACGTCAGCCACAACGTCATCGTCCGCGAGCTGGACTGCGGCACCGACGAAGGCATCGAAGTCCGCGCCTTCACGGACGGCAAAGAGGTCATCGAGTCCCTCAAGAGCCGCATCATCGGCCGCACGGCCATGCTGGACGTCACCCATCCCGAGACCGGCGAGATCATCGTGGAAGCCGGCGAGGAGATCAAGGAAGAGCAGGCGGAAGCCATCGAGAAGGCCGGCATCGAAGCCGTCGCCATCCGCTCGGTCATGACCTGCAAGAGCAAGAGCGGCATCTGCGCCAAGTGCTACGGCAGAAACCTGGCCACCGGCGAGCCGGTCAACATCGGCGAGGCCGTCGGCATCACCGCGGCGCAGTCCATCGGCGAGCCCGGCACCCAGCTGACCATGCGTACCTTCCACACCGGCGGCGTCGCCGGCTCCGACATCACCCAGGGTCTTCCCAGAGTCGAAGAGCTCTTCGAAGCCAGAAAGCCCAAGGGCCTGGCGGAGATCTGCGAGGCGGACGGCACCGTCGTCGCCATCGAGCCCCGCAAGGACAACAAGGTGGACGTGAAGATCCGCGGCGAAGAAGAGCGCACCTACGTGGTGCCCTACGGCGCCAGACTGCGCGTGGGCGTCGGCGACTTCATCAGCGCCGGCGACGGCATCACCCAGGGCCCGCTGGATCCGCACGACATCATGCGCCTCAGAGGCGTGGAAGGCGTGTATCAGTACCTCCTCAAGGAAGTGCAGCGCGTCTACAAGCAGCAGGGCGTAGACATCAACGACAAGCACATCGAAGTCATCGTCAGCCAGATGCTCTCCAAGAGCCGCATCGAAGACGCGGGCGACACCGAGCTCCTGCCCGGCGCGCTCTACGGCCTCTTCGAGGTGGACGAGGCGAACGAGCGGCTCAGCGAGGATCAGGAAAAGGCGGTGGGCAAGCGCGTGCTGCTGGGCATCACCAAGGCTTCGCTGGCCACCAGCTCCTTCCTCTCCGCGGCCTCCTTCCAGGAGACCACCCGCGTCCTCACCGACGCCGCCATCAAGGGCAAGACGGACCACCTGCAGGGCCTCAAGGAGAACGTCATCATCGGCAAGCTGATCCCCGCGGGCACCGGCATGAAGCGCTACAAGAACATCAGCGTGGACTACGGCGTCAACACCGAGTACATGGAATCCTTCAACGTGCCGGAGCCGGAAGAGGAAGAAGACGATTATCCGGTCTATCCGATGCCCCTGCCGGACGGCGAAGGCGATCCCTACGACGAAGCGGAAGAGGAGATCTACGCGGAGGAAGACGAGGAGAAGGACTTCGAAGAGGATCTTGAAGAGGATTTCCCCGAGGATGAGCTCCTGCCGGATCTCGTTCCGGAGGAAGAAACGGAAGACGAAGCATAATTGCGGCGTCCCGGATCGAAAAGTGCTGGACAGCGGCAGGAAAGCTGTGCTATAATTCCTGTCGCTGTGCAAATAAGCAAGTATTGAGGGAAAGGAGGAAATGAAATGCCCACAATCAATCAATTGGTCAGAGAAGGAAGGATCAGAGAGGTCAAGAAATCGACCGCTCCCGCTCTGCTGAAGGGAATGAACAGCATCCACAAAGTGGCCACGGACAACGCGGCTCCTCAGAAGAGAGGCGTCTGCACTTCCGTGAAGACTGTCACCCCGAAGAAGCCGAATTCTGCGCTGAGAAAGATCGCCAGAGTCCGCTTGACCAACGGCATCGAAGTCACGGCTTACATCCCCGGCATCGGCCACAATCTGCAGGAACACAGTGTCGTTCTGATCAGAGGCGGCAGAGTCAAGGATCTCCCCGGTGTGCGCTATCACATCATCAGAGGCACCCTGGATACCGCCGGCGTTGCCAACCGTGGCCAGGCCCGTTCCAAGTACGGCGCCAAACGCCCCAAGAAGAAATAGTAGAGAATCGGACATTTCAAGCCCTCTGTTTTCATAGAACAAGCAAAGGGCGCCGCGGCCTGCGGTCAAGTCAGGTCGAGTACCGATTGCATTCAAAGCAAGGAGGGAAGAGTAGTGCCTAGAAGAGGTAACGTTCCAAAGAGAGAGATCCTTCCCGATCCCGTCTACGGCGACGTCGTCGTGGCCAAGCTGATCAACAGCATCATGCTGGACGGGAAGAAGGGAACGGCTCAGGCCATCGTTTACGATGCCTTTAACATGATCAAAGAGAAGACCGGCGAGGAGCCCCTCGAAGTCTTCAACAAGGCCATGAACAACATCATGCCCGTGGTAGAGGTCCGGGCCCGCCGTGTCGGCGGCGCCAACTATCAGGTCCCCGTCGAGGTCCGCAAGGAAAGACGTCAGACCCTGGGACTCAGATGGCTGACCAAGTACACCCGGCTGAGAGGCGAAAAGACCATGTCCGAACGCCTGGCCAAAGAGCTGATGGAAGCGGCGGAAGGCGCCGGTGCGTCCGTCAAGAAGAGAGAAGACACGCACAAGATGGCGGAAGCCAACAGAGCCTTCGCGCACTATCGTTTCTAATCATGCAGACAAGTCTATGCTTTTTCCGGGAGAGGAGGTGAGCTGCAGATGCCAAGAGCATTTTCCCTGGAGAAGACGAGAAACATCGGCATCATGGCGCACATCGATGCCGGTACGACCACCACGACAGAACGGATCCTGTTCTACACCGGCCGCACTCACAAGATGGGTGAGACCCACGAAGGCGCCGCCACCATGGACTGGATGGCGCAGGAGCAGGAACGCGGCATCACCATCACTTCCGCTGCCACCACAGCACAGTGGAAGAACCATCGCATCAACATCATCGACACTCCGGGCCACGTGGACTTCACCGTCGAGGTAGAACGTTCCCTGCGTGTCCTGGACGGCGCCGTCACGGTGCTCTGCGCCAAGGGCGGCGTAGAGCCCCAGTCGGAGACCGTATGGCGGCAGGCCGAGAAATACGGCGTGCCCCGCATGATCTTCGTCAACAAGATGGACATCACCGGCGCGGACTTCTATCATGTGCTGAGCATGATCAAAGACCGCCTCAAGGCGAACGCGGTGCCCATCCAGCTGCCGATCGGTGTCGAGAACAGCTTCATCGGTATGGTCGACCTGATCAACATGAACGCCATCGAGTACGTCGAGGACGATCTGGGCAAGGAGTACGACATCATGGAGATCCCCGCCGACATGAAAGAGAAGGCGGAGGAGTATCGCCATCTGCTCATCGAAGCGGTGGCGGAGAGCGACGAAGAACTGCTGATGAAGTATCTGGACGGCGAAGAGCTGAGCGTCGAGGAGATCAAGGCCTGCATCAGAAAGCAGACCATCGCCGGCGCCATGGTCCCGGTGCTCTGCGGTACCGCGTACCGCAACAAGGGCGTACAGCCTCTGCTGGACGCCATCGTGGACTTCATGCCTTCCCCGCTGGACATCCCGGCCATCAAAGGCGTCCATCCCCACACGGGGCAGGAGATCGAGCGCCCGGCGGACGACAAAGGTCCCTTTGCGGCGCTGGCCTTCAAGATCATGGCCGATCCCTTCGTGGGCAAGCTGGCCTTCTTCCGTGTCTATTCCGGCACGCTGAAGAGCGGCTCCTACGTTTACAACTCCGGCAAGGATAAGAAAGAACGCATCGGCCGTCTGCTGCAGATGCACGCCAACCACAGAGAAGAGATCGACGAGGTCTATTCCGGAGACATCGCCGCGGCCGTCGGCCTGAAGGATACCTTCACCGGCGATACGCTCTGCGACGAGAAGCATCCGATCATCCTGGAGTCCATGGAGTTCCCGGAGCCGGTCATCGAGCTCGCCATCGAGCCGAAGACCAAGGCCGGTCAGGACAAGCTGGGGGCGGCCCTTGCGAAGCTTGCGGAGGAGGATCCGACCTTCCGCCAGCACATCAACAAGGAGACCGGCCAGACTATCATCGCCGGCATGGGCGAGCTCCATTTGGAGATCATCGTGGATCGGCTCATCCGGGAATTCCGGGTGGAGGCCACGGTGGGCAAGCCTCAGGTGGCCTACA
>JAEELK010000007.1 GCA_016282655.1 Bacillota bacterium
CGCAGATCCGCTTCCGGGACGAAGCAGGGGTGCGCGCCTTCCTCGAATCCGCGCTGAAACAGACCCTGCGCGGCAGGGAGGCGATCCAGACTGTGCAGCGCGAAGCGCAGACGCAGCCCGCCGCCATCTGGGCGGCCCCGATCAAAGAGCAGGGGAGAGAAGCGCGGAAAGAAGCTCCCGGCCAAGATCTGAGCCGGCCGGCTACCGCGGATCAGCGGATCGAAGCGAAGCAGATCGAGGATCAGAGCAAAGTTGACATAATACAGTTATTGTCAGAAAGAAGGAAACGGGAGTCAGCCGCCGAAGAACGGCTCAGCGGTTCCGCTTTTGACGCGGCCGGAGAGCAGCTCAAGCTCGTGCAGGATCCCGCTTCTCCCTATGCTGTCGACAGCCCGGTCTCCGCAGAGGAGGCTGCTGCGTCTTCCGCGCCCTCGTTCGATTTCCGGCAGATCCGTCTGCTCGGCAGCGTCTTCGGCACCTATCTCATCGGCACGCTGGACGAGGAGCTTTTCCTGATCGACCAGCACGCGGCGCATGAGCGCGTCTTTTATGAGAAGCTCTGCGATGCCGCCGAGCGCGGCGGGAAGGAACGGCAGCTCCTGCTGACGCCGCAGCTGCTGCAGCTCAGCCCGGCGCAGAAGGCCGCGGAAGGGGACTGGCTCCCGCTGCTCCGTTCGCTCGGCTATGCCATGGATGAGTTCGGCGCGCAGACCTACGCGGTCCGCGAGATCCCGGCCTTCCTGAGCCTTTCGGAGAGCGAGGCCGTGCTGCAGAGCATCCTGAGCGGCGCGGACAGCCGGAACAGAGAGAAGCTGATGATGCAGGCCTGCAAGGCCGCGGTCAAGGGCAATCAGGCTCTGGATCCGCAGGAGATGCAGGCCCTCCTGGCCGAGCTGAGCTTCTGCCGCAGGCCCTTCACCTGCCCGCACGGCCGTCCCACCGTCCTGCGCCTGACGCAGGGCGACCTGGAACGGATGTTCAAACGGAGCTGATGCGATGAGGAAGATCGTTGTGCTCGCCGGGCCGACCGCCGTCGGAAAAACAGAGGTCGCGATCGCCGTCGCGAGGCGTTTTCAGGGCGAGATCGTCTCCGCGGACTCCATGCAGATCTACCGCGGCATGGACGTCGGCAGCGCCAAGCCGACCGCCGCGGAGCGGGAAGCCGCCGTCCATCATCTGATCGACTTTCTGGACCCGGGAACACCTTTTTCCGTGGCGGAGTATCAGAAGCTGGCCAGGGACGCCATCGCGGAGATCTTCGCGCGGGGGAAGCTGCCCGTCGTCTGCGGCGGCACGGGGCTCTACGTGAATTCCATCCTCTATGAGATGGATTTCTCCGAACAGCCGGCGGATCCGGCGCTGCGCGCAGCGTTGCAGAAGATGGACGCGGAAGCGCTCTGGCAGCGCCTGGACCGCGTGGATCCTTCTGCGGCGGCCCGCATCCATCCCAATAACACGAAGCGCCTGATCCGTGCCATCGAGGTCGCCGAAAGCGGCTCCGGCAAAGGGATCCCGGCGTTTTCTGACGCATTCAAGCCCTGCGGAGACTATGAGGCCGTCCTGATCGGCCTCAGCCGCGAGCGCGCCGCGCTCTACGCGCGGATCGAAGCCCGCGTGGACCGCATGCTGGAGGCCGGCCTGGAAGATGAGGTGCGCAGCCTCCTCGCGGACGGCCGCACGGCGGAGGACATCTCCATGCAGGGCATCGGATACAAGGAAATGATCGCGTATCTCCGCGGAGAATGTCCACGCGAGGAAGCGATTGCGCTCATCAAGCAGAGCAGCCGCCGCTACGCCAAGCGGCAGTTGACCTGGTTCCGACGCTATCCGGAGATGCGCTGGTTCGCCATGGACGAGCCGGACGAACAGACAGCGGAGCAGCGGATCTTCGAATACCTGGAGGCAGTCCTATGAGCGGCGAAAAGACGCTTCGCATCCACAACAAAAGCGACAAGCCGATCAACATCGTGGAAAAGGAGAGCCGCATCTATGAGGAATGCGGCGAGCTGGAAGCGCAGCTTCCTTCGTTCCTGAAGGAGTTCTTCGTCTATCTGAAGGGCAACGTGCTCCCGATGACGCGGCTGGCGTATCTGCGCGACATCCGCTTCTTCTGCGACTATCTCATCCACGAGACGGACCGCAGCGCCGCGTCCGCTACGCGGGAGATCAGCCTGGCGGAGTTCAACGCGCTGGGCGCGAAGGACGTCAATTTCTTCCTCGATTACTGCAGGCATTACACGGTCGAAAAAGACCACTGCATCCAGGTGATGGAGAACGAGAACCGCAGCCTGGCCAGAAAGCGCTCCACGCTCTCGGTCCTCTTCAAATTTCTGTATCGCGCGGAGCTGCTCGACAAGAACATCACGGACGGCTTCATGCCGATCCGCGTGCCGAAGCCCGGCGAACGGGAGATCAAGGCCCTGCAGGACGACGAAGTGATGCGCATGCTGGACGCGGTCGAGAACGGCGAAGGGCTCACGGAGAAAGAACGCGCCTTCTGGGAAAAGACCAAGCACCGCGACCGCGCGATCCTCATCCTCTTCCTGACCTACGGCCTGCGCCTCTCCGAGCTGCAGCAGCTGAACATCAGCTCTTTCAATTTCAGCCGCGGCGAGTTCAAGATCTACCGGAAGCGCGCCAAGGAGTCCATCATGCCGCTGAACCGCAGCGTGATCAAGGCGCTCCACGAATACATCGATCTGGAACGCCCCAAGGAAGAGGCCCTGGATGAGGAGAACAAGGACGCGCTCTTTCTCTCGCTGCAGCTGCGCCGCATGACAGAGCGGCAGATCCGGGAGCTGGTGAAGAAATACACCTCCATCGCGCTCTGCAGTTCCCGCAGGGCCGGCTACAGCCCGCACAAGCTGCGCGCGACCACGGCCACGTCCCTGATCGGCCGCGGCAATTCCATCTATGACGTGCAGGCGCTCCTGGACCACGAGAACGTCAGCACCACGCAGCTCTACGCCGCGCACAAACAGAACGTCAAGCGCGATCTCGTATCCGCGCTCGAATGGGACGAG
>JAEELK010000079.1 GCA_016282655.1 Bacillota bacterium
CACCAGGTTCAGCATGCGCCAAAGCACCACGATCACCACCACCAGGGAGATGATGGCGACGAGGTGCTGCCTGTTTTCGATCCTCTGCCGGAAAACGTTCTTGTCCATTCGATCCAGTCTCTTATCTGCGCTCCGGGACGCACCGCGCGCCCCTAGCGTTCCGATCCGTGCGTCTCGGACCAGAGCAGCCGCTCCTGCCCGAAGAGCTCTTCTTCAGATACTTCTTTTGCTTTCGGCTCCGCCGCCCCGGAAGCGCCGCGCGCGGGCATCCAGGCGCCGATCAGCACCGTGTTGACGCCCTGCAGCACGAAGCAGAAGCCCACGAGGACGGCCAGGGCCATGCCGCCGACCAGCGGGTTCAGAAAGGCGTAGAAGCCGGTGGCGACGTCCACGAGCCCCGCGATCATCTTGGCGTACCAGTGGGTGCGTTTCTTGCGCCGCAGCCGCACCGCGGCCACGATCCGCAGGATGCCGCTGAAGAGCACCCACATGCCGAAGAAGAGCAGCAGCATGGCGTCGTTCAGCAGCAGATTGCACATGACGATGATGCCCAGCAGGATGCCGAGCAGGCATTCGGAAAGGGATCGGTCTTCTTCTTCGATGTCCCGGTTCCCCTTGAGATAATGCAGCAGATGCATGAAACCGGAGAGGATCATCACCATGCCCAGCGGAAAGGCCAGAGCCAGGAAATTGCTGCCCGGATGGGAAATGCACCAGGCACCCATCAGGAACTGCAGCAGGGCAACGAAGAAAGTGGCGACGCGCATGAAGCTCTCCTTTAAAGTCATTCTTGTAACGTATAATTATACTATCTTCCCGTTGTTTCCGTCAACGGAATTTGCTATCCTGTTTCCATGGACAGAAGCATCCTGCACTGCGATATGAATAATTTCTACGCCTCCGTGGAGCTGCTGGAGCGGCCGGATCTGCGGGACCGCCCCGTCGCGGTCTGCGGCGACCCGAAGAGCCGCCACGGCATCATCCTGGCGAAGAACGGTCCTGCCAAGGCCCGCGGCGTCAAGACCGCGGAGACCATCTGGCAGGCCATGAAGAAGTGCCCGGATCTGGTCCTTCTGCCGCCGCACCACGCGCGCTACGGGGAATACTCCCGCCGGATCAACGAGATCTATCTGTGCTATACCGACCAGGTGGAGCCCTTCAGCATAGACGAGAGCTTTCTGGACGTCACGGCGAGCCGCAGCCTCTTCGGCAGCGGCCCCGAGATCGCGGAGGAGATCCGCGCCAGGATCCGTGCGGAACTCGGCCTGACGCTGTCCATCGGCGCCTCTTACAACAAGTTCTTCGCCAAGATGGGGAGCGAATATAAGAAGCCGGACGCCGTCACCGTGATCAGCCGGGAGAATTTCCGGGAGCTGCTCTGGCCCCTGCCGATCGAAGAGCTCTTCGGCGCGGGCCGCGCCACCGCGAAGAAGCTGCGCTCGCACGGCATCACGAGCATCGGCGCGCTCGCGGAGTCGGAGCGCGGCCTGCTCCGGACGCTGCTCGGAAAGCAGGGAGAACGGCTCTGGGTCTGCGCCAACGGCATGGAGGACAGCCCCGTGCTCCGCTACGACGAACGGGAGGACGCGAAGTCGATCGGAAACGGCATCACCTTCCGCCGGGACCTTCTGGGCGAGCGCGACGTCCGCATCGCGCTGCGCTCTCTTTCGGACACCGTGGCAAGCCGCCTGCGCCGGCAGGGCCTGCGCTGCGCAGCCGTCAAGCTGGACATCAAAGACCCGTATTTCCGCAGCATCAGCCGCCAGTGCAGCCTGGAAACGCCGAGCGACCTTTCGGACGAGATCTTCCGCCGAGCCTTTTCTCTCCTTTCGGAGCACTGGGATCTGCAGGCGCCCATCCGCCTGCTCACCGTCACCGCCATCCAGCTGACGCGCAGCGGGACAGAAGAGCAGCTGAGCCTCTTCCGGGACGAAGCGGCCAGGGCGAAGACCGAACAGGTGGAGCGGACCATGGATCGGATCCGCAGCCGCTACGGCAGCAATGCCGTCAACTACGCGAGCCTCCTCGGGAACGATCTCGGCATTCGGATCCGCGAAGAAGAATAAAGCACCCCGCCTCCGCGGGGTGCTTTTATCATGCAGGCCGCGTTTGGCACGAGCCTGCCTCTATTCATCCTCCGGAAAGACCGTGACGACCTCCTTCTCGGCCAGCACGGCGGCGACCATGGCCTCCGCGTCCAGGCAGGCTTCGGCCTCCAGCACGCGCGCCAGCCTGGGCCGGGTGGAGGGATGCTTCGGCAGGAAGACCGTACAGCAGTCCTCGTAGGGCTGGATGGAGGTCTCGAAGGTCCCGATCTTCTCCGCCAGTGCCACGATCTCCATCTTGTCCATGCCGATGAGCGGGCGCATGACGGGCATCTGCACCGTCTGATCCGTCACGACCAGCGCGTCCGCGGTCTGGCTCGCGACCTGCCCCAGGCTCTCGCCGGTGATGAGCATCTGGCAGCCCCGGTCCTGCGCCACCGCCTCGGCCACGCGCAGCATGAAACGGCGCAGCAGCAGCGTCATGAGCTCCTCCGGGCAGCGCTCGTTGATCTCTTCCTGGATGGGCAGCATGTTGACGCTGGTGATGCGGACCCGCCCGGTGTAGCGGGCCAGGATCCGCGCCAGGGCCTGGATCTTCTCCCAGGCGCGTTCGCTGGTATAGGGATAGGAATTGAAATGCACGGCTTCGATCATCATGCCGCGCTTCGCCATGAGGAAGGCCGCCACCGGGCTGTCGATGCCGCCGGAGAGCAGCACCAGGCCGCGCCCGTTCACGCCGAGCGGCAGGCCGCCTTGGCCGGAAAGCTTGGATTCGAAGAGGAAGCTCTTGCCCTGCCGCACGTGCACGTAGAGCAGCACGTCCGGATGGTGCACGTCCACCCGCAGCACCTTACAGGCCTTCAGAACGCTGGCGCCCACGATGCGGCCGATCTCCGGCGAGGTCACCGGAAAGCTCTTGTCCGAGCGCTTCGCCTCCACCTTGAAGGTCCGAAATCCGCGCAGCTTCAGCTGCTCCAGCATGTATTCCGCGGCCGCTTCGCAGATGACGTCCATGTCCGAGGGAAGCTCGATGGCCGGGCTGATGGAATCGATGCCGAAGACGCGGCCCATCTCCTTCGTGACCGCCTCCTGCGGCAGATCCAGCGGCGTGCGGATGAAGACCAGGCCGCTCTCCTTGCGCACCTCCACACCCTCGTATTTCTTCAGCAGCTTGCGCATCCGCTCCATGAGAAGGCGCTCGAAATAGGGCTTGTTCTCGCCCTTCAGCGCGACCTCTCCGTAGCGGACGATGTACGTTCTGCGTTCTTCTTCCACTGTCTTCTCTCCTTGATAAAAGCGGCCCCCTCTTCAGGGGGCCGCGGCAGTTCCGAGCGTTCTTGATGCCTCTTCGGCTATTTGGCGTAGTCGGTGGCGCGGGTCTCCCGGATGACGTTGACCTTGATCTGCCCGGGATACTCCAGCTCGCTCTCGATGCGCTTGCTGATGTCTCTGGCCAGGAAGACGATGCCGTCGTCCGAGACCTCTTCCGGCTTGGCCAGGATGCGGATCTCGCGGCCCGCCTGGATGGCGTAGGACTTCTCCACGCCGGGCGTGGTGTTGGCGATCTCCTCCAGCGTCTGCAGGCGCTTGATGTAGGTCTCCAGCGTCTCTCTGCGGGCGCCGGGGCGCGCGGCGGAGAGGGCGTCCGCGGCTGCGATCAGCACGGCCTCCATGCTCTTCGGCTCATAATCGCCGTGGTGCGCGGCCATGCCGTTGATGACGGCGTCGTGCTCCTTGTACTTCTTGAGCAGGTTGATGCCGATGTCCACGTGCGTGCCTTCCACCTCGTGGTCCACGGACTTGCCGATGTCGTGCAGCAGACCGGCCCGCTTGGCCAGCTTGACGTCCAGCCCCAGCTCGCCGGCCATGAGCCCCGCGAGCAGCGCCACTTCCACGGAGTGCTTCAGCACGTTCTGTCCGTAGCTGGTGCGGTATTTCAAACGTCCGAGCAGCTTGATGAGCTCGGGATGGAGGTTGTGCACGCCCACCTCGAAGGTGGCGGCTTCGCCCTCCTCTTTGATGATGTTGTTGACCTCTTTGGTGGCCTTCTCGACCATCTCCTCGATGCGGGTGGGATGGATCCGGCCGTCCGTGATCAGCTTCTCCAGGGCGACTCTGGCGATCTCTCTGCGCACCGGATCGAAGCCGGAAAGGATGACGGCTTCCGGGGTGTCATCGATGATCAGGTCCACGCCGGTCAGCGTCTCGATGGCGCGGATGTTGCGGCCCTCGCGGCCGATGATGCGGCCTTTCATCTCATCCGAAGGCAGCGGGACCACGGAGACGGTGCTCTCCGCCACGTGATCCGCGGCGCAGCGCTGGATGGCCCCCGTAATGATCTCTTTGGCCCTTCTGTCTCCTTCTTCCTTGGCGGAAGATTCGATCTGCTTGATCAGGATGGAGGCCTCGTGCTGGATCTCCTTCTCCACGTTGGAGAGCAGGATCTGCTTGGCGTCCTCCACGGAGTAGCCGGAGATGCGCTCCAGCTCTTCGATCTGCTTGGCGATGAAGCCGTCCAGTTCCTTTTCTTTTTCGTGGAGCTTTTCCTCCTTGCGGCTGAACTGCTCCTCGCGTTTTTCCAGGTTCTCGATCTTCTTGTCCAGCGTCTCTTCCTTCTGGACCAGTCTTCTTTCTGATTTGGAAACTTCTGCCCTGCGCTCTCTGGCGTCTCTTTCCGCGTCCGAACGGATGCGATGCGCTTCCTCTTTCGCTTCCGAGAGGGTCTCCTTCTTGATGCTTTCCGCGCGGTTTTCAGCATCGAGGATCATATTTTTCGCGGTCGTCTCGGCGTTTCCGATGGTCTTTTCGCCGACATTTTTGCGGAATATATATCCGATCAGGACTCCGATGGCCAAGGCAAGGATCGCAATCAGAAAGATAACAAGAATGTTGTTCGGCAATTCTGTTACCTCCTTCATGGATTTTTACGGGCGGACACGCGCTTCCGCGGGAAGTTCGTGGTTGATTGCCCATACTGCTTTATATTATAATGAATCCACTGGCATTTAGTCAAGTGTAAGAACGGGGTCAAAGCGTGCGGCATTTTCGTGAACTGCTGAAAAATCTGGATCTGATGCTGCTCTTGCTGCCGCTGGTCTTAGGCTGCATCGGCATCGTCATGATCGGCTCCACCGCCTACAGCGGGAGCCTGGCCTATACGGGCGACATGAAGGTGCAGTCCATGGCCTTTCTGCTGGGGCTCCTGAGCATCGGCATCCTCCTGCTCATCGACTATCAGGTCTTCGACCGGCTGCAGAAGCCCTTCTACGTGATCGGCATCCTGCTCCTGCTGGCGGTCTTCCTGCCGGGGCTCGGCAGCGAGCAGTACGGGACGCGGGGCTGGATCGACCTCGGGCCGCTCAATCTGCAGCCCTCCGAGGTCTGCAAGGTGATCTTCATCCTCGTGCTGGCCTCCTACCTCTCCCGCCGGGAAGAGGAGCTGCACGGCATGCGCGACCTCATCTTCTGCGGCCTCTTCATCCTGCCGTACGTCGGTCTCATCCTCCTGCAGGGCGACCTCGGCAACGCGCTGGTCTATCTCGTCATCACCGTCGTCATGGTCTACTATGCCGGCATCGACGGCAAGCTCTATGCGAAGGTGGCGGTGGCCGGCTGCGCCATGCTCCCCCTGGCCTATTTCTGCCTGCACGGCTATCAGAAGCTGCGCATCGACGCCTTCCTCCATCCGAACGACCTCTCGCTCCCGGGCAATTATCAGGTCTGGAACTCCAAGGTGGCGCTCGGCTCCGGCGGCTTCTTCGGCAAGGGGCTCTTCGCGGGCACGCAGAAGAACCTGAAGTTCCTGCCGGTCCCCGAATCGGATTTCATCTTTTCGGTGGTGGGCGAGGAGCTCGGCTTTCTGGGCGGCGCGGTCCTGATCCTGCTCTACGCGCTGCTGCTCTGGCGCATCGGACGCGCCGCGGCCGACGCCAAAGACATGCACGGCGCCCTCATCGCCGTCGGCGCGCTGGGCATGTTCTTTTTCCAGATCTTCGAGAACATCGGCATGACCATGGGCGTCATGCCCGTCACGGGCATCACCCTTCCCTTCGTCAGCTACGGCGGCAGCTCCGTCCTCACCAACATGACCATCATCGGGCTGGTGCTCACGGTGCGTCTGCGAAACAAAGAGATCAATTTCTAAAGAAGGATAGCGAAACACAATCATGGAAGACAATCGACCCGCGGGCAGCGTGCTGCTCATCGCCTCCGGCAAGGGAGGCAGCGGCAAGACCACCTTTGCCGCCAATCTGGCCGTCACCCTGGCCGGCCTCGGCAAGGAGGTCGCCGTCATCGACACCAACACCGGCTTTCGCAGCCTGGACATCTTTTTGGGCCTGGAAAACAACGTGGTCTTCGACCTCAACGACGTGGCGGAAGGAAACTGCGGCCTGAAGCAGGCCCGGATCCAGGACGAGCGCTTCCCCGGGCTCTATCTTTTCTGCTGCTCCCAGAGCCTGGAGCGGCCTCCCATCAGCAGCGATCAGCTGCAGCGGATCTACCGCAGGCTGCGCCGCTACTACGACGCCATCCTGGTGGACTGCTCCGAGACCAACCTGCGCAACCTGCTGCTCTCCGCGCCCGCGGCCGACCATGCCGTGCTGCTCACCACCGCCGACCACTGCGCCCTGCGCAGCGTGGACCACATGCGCGAGCTGCTGGAGCTGGCCGGCGCGCAGAAGATCTCCTTCGTGGTGAACCAGCTGCAGACGGAGCTCTACCAGGACTGCGCGATGCCCTCCCTGACGGAGATGGCGGATCAGCTGGCCCTGCCGCTCTCCGGCGTCATCCCCTTCGACATCAACTTCATCCTGGCCGCGAACCGCGGGCTCCCGCCCGCGGCGGAAGCGGACGGCTACGTGGCGGAGAACTTCCGGCAGATCGCGGGGCAGCTCTTCCCGGATCTGATGTAGCAAACGCGCTTCGGAACACAAAAACAAAGAACAGCGGATCCAACGCGGATCCGCTGTTTCGTTTTCATCAGCAGGGGCTTCGCCGCCCGCCGTCCCGGTATTACTGCGTGAGCTGATTCGCGTTGGAATAGCTGCCGCTCGTTTCGTCCAGCCCCAGATAAGCGCCGACGATCTCCCGCGCGATGGGCGCGCCGTAGCCGCCGCTGCCGCCCTGGAAGAGCAGCACCGCCACGGCGATCTTCGGATCGTCCGCCGGCGCGAGGCAGACGAACCAGGCGAAGTTGTCGTAATCGTCCTTGTAGGCGTCGATGCGCTCCGGCGTCACGGAATCTCTGCG
>JAEELK010000080.1 GCA_016282655.1 Bacillota bacterium
AGACGATCACGACCAGCGTGACCTATTACCGCTGGAACAAAACAGAGCTCAGCACTCTGGGAGGCAGATCATGAAGAAACTGAAAAGCAGGCTGGGCGAGACCATCGCGGAGACGCTGATCACCGTGCTCATCGCCGCGCTTGGCATGATGCTCCTTGCCGGCGCCATCGTTACGGCCGCCAGGATCAACGCGAGCCTCACGAACGAGGACGTCGCGTTCAAACAGGCGGCGGCCTCCTCTCTCGAGACCGTGAGCGTCGCGCTGGATGGAGGAACGCCCTGCAGCGTTCCGGTAAACGTCTATGAGACACAGAATCATTACACCTACTATGAATACGCGAATTAGAAACAAGATCGCCCGCAGGCTTGCGGACAGAAAAGGCGCTTCCATCGCCGAAATGATGGTCACCATGGTCATCCTGCTGCTCGCGATGGCGATCGTCATCAGCGGGGTCACGCTCGCGAACGGGCAGTATCACCGTTCGCTCATCCTCTCCGAGGAAAAGGTGCTGGCAAGCTCCCTGAGCAATCTCATCCAGAGCGAGCTCGCGAACGTGCGCACCGTGACCATCTCGGGAGACGATCTCGTGAGCTTCATCTCGAAGTCCTACGGCCTGGAGGAGGCGGAGTGCAGCTTCATCTCCGTGAACGTCGCCGAGGACCACAGCATCTCCAAAGCCGCGGACGGCTTCGGAGAGCTGCTGCTCGGCACGGAGAGCAACACCGGCAAGATCAGCGGACACCTGCTCCTGAGCAGCGCCTCCTATTCCACCTACAAGCTCCGGGCGAAGGTGCAGGTCAAGTACTACAGCGACGCCTTCCACGTGATCCTGACGATCAAGGACCCCTCCGGGGAGACTTCCATGACCGAGTTCGACGTTCTGCCCCTCAACGAGCTGAACATCTAGCGCGGCGCTTTCCCGTCCGGAGGCAAAAAAGCGTTCCACGCGCCGCCGTCCTGTGGTAAAATGTTGCAAACAGAGCGCCGGCCTTGCGCTTTGAGGCGCGGCGCGGACACGCAGCGTTCCGCGGCCCCAAAAGCCGCGGCGCATCGATGAGGAGGGAACGATATGAGCAATCCTTATGCCGGCACCCAGACCGAAAAGAATCTGGAAGCCGCCTTTGCCGGAGAGTCACAGGCCAGAAACAAATACACCTACTTCGCTTCCGCCGCCAAGAAGGGCGGCTACGAGCAGATCTCCGCGCTCTTCCTGAAGACCGCGGAAAATGAGAAAGAGCACGCCAAGCTCTGGTTCAAGGAGCTGGCCGGCATCGGCGACACCGCCGCCAACCTGCTGGCCGCCGCCGAGGGCGAGCACGAGGAATGGACGGAGATGTACGAAGGCTTCGCCAAGACCGCGGAAGCGGAGGGCTTCCCGGAGCTGGCCAAGAAGTTCCGCCTGGTCGCCGCCATCGAAAAGCATCACGAAGAGCGCTACCGCGCCCTGCTGAAGAACGTGCAGGAAGCTGCGGTCTTCGCCAAGGCCGAGTGCAAGGTCTGGGAGTGCCGCAACTGCGGACACATCGCCACGGGCGAAAAGGCGCCGGAGCTCTGCCCCGCCTGCGCCCATCCGCAGGCCTACTTCGAGATCAACGCGGAGAACTATTAGTCCCGCGGCGTCGGAGCGATCCACAGCACAAAAAAGACCATGTCACGGGCGTAAGCCTGCGGCATGGTCTTTTCCTTATCAAACAAACAGGCTCCCGATCGGCGTCGGGAGCCTGTGCTGTATCCTGTCGCTCCGCTTCCGGGTCCCTACTGCAGCAGAGGCACCCAGGAGCTGTTCGGCCAGCTTTCGTATTGAGAAACGAGATTGACGTAGTAGTACGTATCGGAGTCGGGATCATAATACAGATCTCCGACCTGCAGCGTCCCGGTAAACGAGGGATCCTTGACGTCCGAGGCGTTGACCAGTATGGCATCGGGACCGTACTGCGCGGCGAGCGCCGCGGCTTTCGTTCCGCCGGAATACGCGGTCCAGGTGGCCCACATGCCGGACATGATGACGCAGGTCCCGGTCTCGTCCTGGATCACCGAACCTCTTTGGAAATTTCCCGCCGAGAGGCCGGAGGTCCCGTGCAGGGCAGGGCTGCTTGCCGGACTGCTCCCCGGGCTGCTTCCCGAAGCGCCGTCATCATGATAGTCGCAGTGGACGATCCCCGTGTCTCCGCTGTCTTCCCAGGAGAACGCGCCTCCGCACGGACATTTCCCCGCGCTGCCGACGAACTCGTCAAAGAGCTCCGAGTATGGTCTGTTGCTGAGCATGTGTTCCACGACGACCTGCGCGTAGAGAGAACGCCGGTTGGCCTGGCAGGCGGCCTCCTGCGCCTTGTCGAGCTTCCCGCCGAAGACCGGGATGGCGATGGCGACCAGCACCGCGATGATGGCGACCACGATCAGCAGTTCCATCAGCGTAAAGGCTTTATTCCTTCTGTGGCTGCGCATATCGTCCCCCCCGCCTTTCTGCAGTTCCAGCATTCGAAGAGCTCTACTTCTTCGCCTGCGCCGCGGCGCGGGCCGTGAGGAAGTCCCAGCTCTTCCGCAGCGTTTCGCTCAGCTTCTCCTCCGCGCCGCTCAGGGAATAGTAGCCGATGAGCGCTTCGAAGGCGGTGGCCCACTTGTAGTCCAGCACGTCCGCGTGCTGCGGCCTGCTGTGGCTCTTGTGGTTGCGGGCCCGCTTCACCAGAGCCTCCTCCTCCTCCGGCAGCGAAGGGAGCAGCTCCTTCATGGCCGCCGCCTGCGCCTCGGCCCGCACGTAGCGGATCGCCGCGCGGTGCAGCTTGTCGCCGCGGAGCATCCCGGCGTCGATGAGCCTGCGCCGGATGAAGGCCTCATAGACCGCGTCGCCCAGATAGGCGAGCACGTCCGTATTCCATCTGATGGGATCCTGTTCCATGCGTCCGGGGCCTTTCTAGAATCTGTCGCTGTTGTTCAGGAGGTCGTAGAGACGACCTCTGGGCCTGCCGGACTTGGTGGCGCAGTTCGCCTGCCGGGCGCCGGAGGGCGCCGGCCCCTGCGCCTTTTCCGCCTGCGTGCCCGCTTTTTGCGGATCGGGCAGCGCGTGCTCCGTCTCTTCTATTTTGCGCTCTGTGAGGGCGCTTTTTTCGTCTTTATCTGTCAAAGCCTTCCCAGAATATCCTTTCCTGCTCGCGGCGCTGCGCCTCTAACTGCTCCCTCCTCGCCTGCCGCGCGGCGCGGCGCTGCTTCTTGATGCGGATCTGACGGCGCTTCAGCAGCACGTAGATCACGAGCAGAGCGAAGAAGAGCAGAAAGATGGTCAGGAGCGTCACCTTCAGCTTGTGCGCCGCGGCGTCCGTCATGCCGAAGACCGAAAGGAAGCCTCCTTCCGGCACGTCGCCGGCCGCGATCACGTCGAAGCGCGCCAGTTCTCCACCCGGGCCGCTGAGGATCAGCTCTCCGAGCTTGTCTCCTTCCACCACGGGCGCGCGCATGCTCTCTTCGAGGCGCGTCTCCATGCGGACGCTCGCTGCGTCCATGTCGAGCGGGAGCGTCACGACGGCGTCCTCCGCGAGCACGGCTTCCACGCTTTTGACGGAGCCGCGCTTCACCGGCACGCTGCCGAGGCCCTGCCCCGCGGAGAGGAAATGCCCCGTCTTGAAATTCTCAAAACCGTAGTCCATGAGGGCGATGCAGTCCGCAAAGCGCCCCATGTCGGTGGAGGCCATCACGACCGCGAGCATCGTGGTGCCGTCGCGCTCCGCCGCGGCCACCAGGCAGCCGCCCGCGTGGCTGGTCCAGCCGGTCTTGACGCCCAGGATACCGTCGTATTTGCAGACGCGGCTGACGCCGTTCACGTCGACCTTGTGGACCGTATCGTAGAGCAGCCGGTTGGTGTTGTAGAAATAACGCGTGTCCTGCAGGTTGGTGGCAGGCACGGTGTGCTGATAGGTGGAGCAATACATGCGGAAGGTCTCGTTCTGCATGCAGTAGCGCGCGATCTGCGCCAGATCGTAGACGGTGGTCAGATGGGCGGGATCGTGCAGCCCGTGCGGGTTCACGAAGTGGCTGTCCCGCGCGCCCAATTCGACCGCCTTCTGGTTCATGAGATCCGCGAAATCCGCCACGCTGCCGCTGATCATCTTTCCCAGCGCGACGGCGGAGTCGTTGGCAGACTCCAGAAAGAGTCCGTAGAGCACCTCGCGCACCGTGATCCGCTCTCCCTCCAGGAGATAGATGCGGCTGCCGTCCGTAAAGGCGGTCTCCTCATCGATGGGACAGAGCGCGTCCAGTTCCAGATTCTCCAGCGCCAGAATGGCCGTGAGGATCTTCGTGGTGCTCGCGGGCTCGTGCAGTTCGTGTATGTTCTTCTCATAGA
Organism: Bacillota bacterium; assembly: GCA_016282655.1. Taxonomy (GTDB): domain Bacteria; phylum Bacillota; class Clostridia; order Peptostreptococcales; family Anaerovoracaceae; genus JAEELK01. Next base: position 4,338 of record JAEELK010000080.1, read on the forward strand.
GGATCTCGCCGGTCTCCAGGTCCATGAGGATGCCTGCCGCCCCGAGGATCTCGGGCCGCTGCCCGGCTGCCTCCGCGGGCGCCGTCCAGAGACCGAAGCAGACGCACAGGCTCAGAAGACTGAGAAGGATGGATCGGATCTTCAATACCTTTTCTCCTTAATTCCCTTCCTGGAGCCATTCCGGAACGGTATCCCCGCCGCCGGAGCCGCTGTCGGAAGATCCGCCTTCCGCGCTGCCGGCGCTGCCCGAAGAAGCGCCGCCGTCCGAAGCGCCCGCGTCCGTGCCGCCGCTCTCGCCCGCAGTGCCGCTCTCCGCGCTGCCGGCGCCGCCCTCGGAAGCGCCGCTGTCCGCGCCGCTCCCACCGTCGGAGGCTCCTTCGCTGCCGCCCTCGGAGGACGCAGCTTCGCCGCTCTCGCTGCCGGAAGCTCCTTCGCTCCCGTTCCCGCTGCCGGCGTTCTCTTCAGCGCCCGCGGCGCCTTCCGCGCTCTCGCCTTCCGCTCCGCTGCCTTCTTCCGTGCCGGAGGCTTCGCTGCCTTCGGCGCCGTCCTTCGGCGTTTCCTCCTTCTCCTGCTCGGCCGCGTCCTTCTTGCCCTCGTCCTCTGCGATCTGCCGGGCCGCCTTTTCCGGGTCCGGCCTGCCGGTCAGGGCATAGTAATTCAGGAAGGAGTCCTCTCCGCCGGCGATGACGCCGCTGGTGGAATAGACCCTGCCGCCCTCCTTGGTCAGGACGTTCAGGTTGCCGGCCTTGATCTCCGTGGTGAAGGGGTTCAGATACTCGTTGATGGTCTTCACCCATTCGCTCACGTAGATGCCCACATAGGAACCGCCGCGCACGCTGATGCCAGTGTTCGCGGGGAAGGGCTGGAAATTGATGTTCGCCATGTCCAGGCCGAGGAATTCCTTGCCGTACCAGACGATGTTGCCGAGGCTCATGTCCGTCTCGACGTACTGCTTGAAGATGGAGGCGAATTCATCCACCTTCGTGACGTTGCCGATGCTCAGGCACTGCTTCGCGAAAGCCTTGATAAATGCCTGCTGCGTGGCGATGCGCCCGATGTCCGCGTCCGCGTAGCCGGAGCGGAAGCGCATGACGCCCACGGCGTCGTGGCCGCTGAGCAGCTGTTCTCCGGCCTTCAGGTGGATCTCCAGCTTCTGGTCCGGGTCGGAATAGTCCATGTTCTGCGGCACGTTGAAGCGCACGCCGCCGATGCAGTCCACCAGCTCCTCGAACGCTTTCAGATCCACAACGGCATAGCAGTCCGGGACGAAGCCCATGATCTTTTTCAGTTCCTTCTGCAGGCCTTCGATGCCGCCGTGCAGATAGGCGCCGTTGATCTTCTTGACGGACCAGCTGACGTTGATCATGGTGTCTCTGGGGATGCTGACCATATTCACCGTCTTGGCCTTGCTGTCGTAGGCGCCGACGATGATGGTGTCCGTGTTGGTGCCGGACTGGTCGCAGCCGCAGACCAGGAAGGTGTAGAAGCCCTCCTTGCGGTCCGCGCCCTCGATCTTCAGGACTTCGCCCTCCAGCACCTCTTCTTCTGCCTGCTCCCCCTCTTCCTCCTGATCCGACGGCCGGAGCTCCGGCGGTTTGATCGCGTGGCAGGCGAAGAGGATCCCTATGATCACAAGCACCGCCAGGATGACGAGGATCCAGCGCAGCCTGCGGTTCCGTGCGCTGCCCGAGCTCCTTCTTCTGCTGCTTCGTCTTTGTCTCATGCTTTTCTGTCTCTTTTCTCTATCCCGTGGATGCCCTTGCTGTCAACGCCGCCGCATCAGCCGCGGATCTGTTTTTCTACGATGCGCCCGCCGCAGTATTTCTCGCGCAGACGGGGCTTTTCGATCTTGCCGGTCGGATTCCGCGGCACCTTGTCGAAGATGACCCTGCGGGGCCGCTTGTAGCGGGGCAGGTCCTTGCAGAACTCCATGATGTCCGCTTCCGTGCAGTAGTGGCCCGGCTTCAGTTCTACGATGGCCGCCGCGATCTCGCCGAGCCGGTGGTCCGGCAGGCCGATGACCGCCACGTCCTTGATGCTGCTGTGCCTGCGCAGATAGTCCTCGATCTGGACGGGATAGAGGTTCTCGCCGCCGCTGATGATGACGTCCTTCTTGCGGTCCACCAGATAGATGAAGCCGTCTTCGTCCTCCTGCGCCATGTCGCCGGTGTAGAGCCAGCCGTCCGAGAGCACCTCCGCGGTGGCTTTGGGATCGTTATAATAGCAGGTCATGACGCCGTCGCCCTTCACCGCGAGCTCGCCGACCTGGCCCTTCGGCACGTCCTTCCAGTGCTCGTCCACGATGCGGACCTGCCAGCCGTAGCCGGCCTTGCCGATGGCGCCGACCTTGTGGATGTTCTCCACGCCCAGATGGACGCAGCCGGGGCCGATGGACTCGCTGAGGCCGTAGTTGGTGTCGTAGGCCTGTCCGGGGAAGACTTTCTGCCAGCGCTTGATGAGGCTGGGCGGAACGGGCTGCGCGCCGATGTGCATGAGGCGCCACTGCCCGAGCTCATAATCCTCCAGCTTGACTTCGCCGCTCTCGATGGCGTCCAGGATGTCCTGGGCCCAGGGCACCAGCAGCCAGACGATGCTGCAATGCTCCTCCGAGGCCGTGCGGAGGATCCACTCCGGCTTCGTGCCCTTCAGCAGAACGGACTTGGCGCCCACCAGGAAGCTGCCGAACCAGTGCATCTTCGCGCCGGTATGGTAGAGCGGCGGGATGCAGAGGAAGATGTCCTCGTGGGTCTGGCCGTGGTGGTTCTGCTCCACCTTGCAGGAATGCACGAGGCTCCTGTGCTTGTGCAGGATGGCCTTCGGGAAGCCCGTGGTGCCGGAGCTGAAGTAGATGGCCGCGTCGTCGTCGTCCGTCAGGGGGATCCCCGGCGCGTCGGCGGGCATGGCCGCCGCGCTCTCCTGATAGTTCTCCGCGTAGTCCGGGCTGCCGCTGCCCACGTAGAACATGCCCTGCAGATGCAGGCGCTCCTCCGCGGCCAGCGCGTTCATGCGGTCCACGAACTCCGGCCCGAAGACCAGCACGTCGACCTCCGCCAGCTTCAGGCAGTATTCGATCTCGTCCGAGGCGTAGCGGAAATTCAGCGGCACCACCACGGCGCCGCTCTTGAGCACGCCGAAATAGATGGGCAGCCACTCGATGCAGTTCATGAGCAGGATGGCTACCTTATTGCCCTTGCCGATGCCGCGGCTGAGCAGCAGATTGGCGAAGCGGTTGGCCTGATCGTCGAATTCCTTCCAGGTGATCTCCCTGCGATATCGGAACTCCGGCGCGGTCTCGACCAGCTCGTACTCCCGCCAGGGGATGCCGGCCTTCTCCGAGTTCTCCGGATTCACCGCCACGAGGCTGACCTCGGCCCCGTAGTCCTTCGCGTTGCGTTCCAATATCTCTGTGATGGGCATGTCTGTATCCTTCTTTCTTCCGCGCCGCGGGATCTTCTTATCTTCCGGGCGGCCGCGCCGCCCGCTTGTCCTTCGTTACAGTTCGATGCTTTCGAGGCCGGTCTCGGCGATCTCGCCGATGCGGCCCTGGTCCATGGCTGCCGCCAGCGCCGGGCTGATGGGCAGGCGGAACAGCTGCGGGATGCCGTGGCGCTCCGCGATCTCCTCCAGATGGCTCTCGCCGAAGATGTGGTGCTCCTTGCCGCAGTCCGGGCAGCGGAAATAGCTCATGTTCTCCACCAGCGCGAGCACGGGGACGTCGAGCAGGCCGGCCATGTTCACAGCCTTTTCGACGATCATGCCCACCAGCTCCTGCGGAGAGGTGACCACGACGATGCCGTCCACCGGCAGGGACTGAAACACCGTGAGCGGCACGTCTCCGGTGCCGGGCGGCATATCGACGAAGAGATAGTCCAGGTCGCCCCAGATGACGTCCGTCCAGAACTGCTTCACGGCGCCGGCGATGACCGGGCCGCGCCAGACCACCGGGTCCGTGCTGTTCTCTAAGAGCAGGTTCACGGACATGACGGAGATGTGCTCTTTGGTGAAGACGGGCAGGATGCCGTCGTCGTTGCCGCGGGCCTGTTCCGTGAGGCCGAAGGCGTTCGGGATGGAGGGGCCGGTGATGTCGGCGTCCAGGATGCCCACGTTGAGACCGCGGCGGCGCATGGTGACCGCCAGCGCGGAGGTGACCATGCTCTTGCCGACGCCGCCCTTGCCGCTGACCACGGCGATGACCTTCTTGATCTGGCTCAAGCGGTGCGGCGCCTCGAGCAGGCTCTCGCGGGACGCGCA
>JAEELK010000081.1 GCA_016282655.1 Bacillota bacterium
CGAGACGACGGCGAGGCCGTCTCCGGGCTCGTTCATGAGCCACTGCAGTTCGGCGCAGAGATGCGCGCGGCTCTCGCCACGGCAGGTCCGCAAAAGCGGACGGCAGATCTGCAGCAGATCGGAGAAGAGCATCTCGTTGGCGCCGACCAGAGCGGCCTCCTCGCTGTAAAAAATGCAGCTGTCCTGCGTGTTGCCCAGCACGGAATCCGAGCGGATGACCGCGCAGCCGCGCGCGACGAAACGGGTCTCTCCGAAGATCTGATCGCGCAACCTGGGGCAGAACCAGGGCTGGATGTCGCCCAGCAGGTACAGGGGCAGCCATTTCTGCAGCGCGCCCATCATCTCGTCGAGGTCCCTGCCGATGTTGTGGATGATGCTGATCCGGCCGCCGCGCTTCAAAAAGGCCATCATCAGGGCCCTCCAGCGCTCGGTGAAGGCGGGATCCTCCAGGAGCCAGTCCATCTTCTCGTCGGAATAGAGCAGCATCTCCGGCGCGCTCTGCTCCTGCGCGATCCGCTCCAGGAAGCGCAGCACGGCCCTGCGCCGCCCCTCGTTGCCGAAGTAGAGGGAGGAGTTGACGAGCGCCACGCCCGGGCCGGGCCCAGTGTGCTCCGTTTCAGCCTCCCGGAAATAGGCTCCGAGCTCTTCCGCGCCCTCGAGCCACTGCGCGATCAGGGCGGCTCTGTCCTGCTCCTTTTCCGGCCATGGCCTGCCGGGGCAGATGGCTTCCGCCGCGGCGCGGATCTGATAGTCCTCCCTGATCTGCCGGGCAAAGAATGCGGCGGCGGGCTCGACGAAGGACCTGTGCTGCGGCATGCCGCGCTCCCCGGAACGGATGCGGCTGATGTGCGAGCTGTCGAAGTTGAGCGCCCTGGCCAGGGTGTTGTTCTTCGTTCCCGTGAGCTTCATGAGAAGATCCAGTTTTTTTCCGATGTACTGCGGCATGCCGGCCCTCCAAAAGCGGATGATCGCAAAGTCTTGGCGACGGTCTGGAAACCATTCTAATGACAGGATAGACGGGGCGATTCGTTTCGTCAAGCGAAATGTCATGAAAATTGACAGACAAACTGTCATTGACAAATGGCGGGGCTGTCTTTTTATGCATCGCTTATTTTTTTATAATTACACTGTAAAACTATAAACTCGTTTTGTGGATCTTTTCTGATCCGGGAGACGCCCCATGACTATGAAACGAACGCTCAGCATCCTCTTATCTCTAGTCCTTTGCTTCGGCATGCTGCCGGGACCCGTCTTCGCGGACGGAGACGACGATGCGCCGTCTCTCACCGGCATGACGATCAGCGGCGCCCTCTGGGGCCAAAATACGATCGTCAGCGCGGAGCCGGCCCGGACCGGCACGGAAGGCGAGGGCATGGATCCCCATGCCAACAGCTGGATCTTCAACGTCGGCATGGTGAGCGTCGATGACTGGGAGACGCAGAGCACCCGCCCGGGGGATTTCTATTTCCCTGCGGCGGAGAGCGCGACCACGCACCGCATCACTCTCTGGAGCCAGGATGACCTCACGCCGGGCAAGCTCTCGCTCTCCGGTGTGGATTCTTCCGGCAGCTTCAGCAAGGGACAGATCGGCGACAGCTGGGCGAACGGCGGCATTCCCGCATATTACTATCAGACCACCATACAGCTGGCTTCGGACGCGGAAAGCCTCGGCGTCTTTTACGACGGTGCCTCTCTGGGAAGCATCAACGTAAAGCGCATGCAGGAGAGCGGCCCGTACATTTCCGAGGTCATGATCACGGATGCGGACGCCTCCGGGAACCTCACGCTGGAGGTCTCCGGCGTAGACATCCCTGCCGATCCCGTTTTCAGCATCGGCGTAAGCAGCATTGACGCCGAAAGCCAGATCGAAGGCTATACAGAGATCTTCGCCGCGACGGATGCGGAGGGACCGGACGGGAACGGTATCTACACCGTCACGCTGAGACCCAGCGGCAGCGTGCACGATGCAAGCCCCTGGGCGCAGACCCTCCTGCTCAACGGCGAGTCCGCGCTGATTTATGACGGCAGCTCCGGCAACGCCTCTCCATACAGCATGCCTTCTCTGCTTCCGCTGAACGGGAGCACGGGAGGCGGGGAGAGCGGCACGGTGCAGCCCACGGTGAGCGGGCCCTCGAAGGTCTCCTCTCCGGACGTGAGCTTCCGCGTCACGGCGGGCAGCTATCCCCAGATGCGCAGCCGCCTTGGCTCTGCGGCCTGGAGCGACTGGGCAAGCACTGCGGACAAGACTTTCTCGCTGGAAGAAGGCGCTTTCGGCAGCTATACCGTCTCCTTCGAATTCAAGACGCAGACGGGAGAGACCGTAGCCATCCAGCGCACGTTCACCTACAGCAACGCCGCCCAGGCCGCCGCGCCGGCGGGGGTATGGCTGAAGGACAACAATGCGAACGGCCATAAGAGACTGAGCCCGAACGGCGGCGTCTTCTACATCACGGAAGACGCGGAATACCTGCCTGCTGCGGTCTACGGCGAAGTCGGGGATGAGACCGTGGCGCTGGAAGCTCTGATCTACCAGGGGAGCGCTTCTGCAGATCTCTCCTCCGCCCGGGCAGGCGACCCGGGGCTGACCGTCGTCAACATGGTCCGCCTTTCCGGCACCAACGAATACGAGGCGGCGGAAGCTTTCGCTGCCGAGGATGACGATTACACCATCGGCGTGCGCGTGAAGCAGGGCGCCTTCGACGATCAGGCCGGCGCCGTGACGACCATCGCGGCCCATGGCCAGATCCAGCCCGTCTTATACAGCGCGCAGGATCCGAATTACATGGACCTGTCCTATCGCTACGACAGCGGCGTCTATCTGGTGGGGCGCGATTCCGCCATCCGCGCCAGCTTCAGCGGCACGGGCGGCCGGGACTTTGAAGGCCGCATCCTGCTGCGCTGGCTGGATGCTTTCGGCGGGGAGCACGAGACGGTCAGCGA
>JAEELK010000082.1 GCA_016282655.1 Bacillota bacterium
AACGTGAGCAAATCCTTCGATGGCGAGCAGGTGCTGCACAACATCGACCTGGAGGTCTACGACAACGAGTTCCTGACGCTGCTCGGGCCTTCCGGCTGCGGCAAGACCACGATCCTGCGCATCATCGGCGGCTTTGAGAACCCGGACGAAGGGGACGTGATCTTCCTCGGCGAGCGGATCAACGATCTCCCGCCGTACAAGCGCAACGTCAACACGGTCTTTCAGCGCTACGCGCTCTTCCCGCATCTGAACGTCTTTGAGAACATCGCCTTCCCCCTGCGCGAGAAGAAGGTCCCCAAGGAGGAGATCCGCGCGCGGGTGGAGGAGATGCTCTCTCTGGTGGCGCTCCAGGGCTTTGAAAAGCGCAACGTCACGCGCCTCTCCGGCGGGCAGCAGCAGCGCGTGGCCATCGCCCGCGCGCTCATCAGCCATCCCAGGGTCCTCCTGCTGGACGAGCCGCTCGGCGCGCTGGACCTGAAGCTCCGCAAGGACATGCAGCAGGAGCTGAAGAACATCCAGAAAAAGACCGGGATCACCTTCATCTTCGTCACGCACGATCAGGAGGAAGCCCTCTCCATGTCGGACACCGTCGTGGTCATGGCGGAAGGGGACATCCAGCAGATCGGCAAGCCGATCGACGTCTACAACGAGCCGGTCAACGCCTTCGTGGCGGACTTCATCGGCGAGAGCAACATCGTGGACGGCGTCATGGAGGCCGACTACCGGGTGCGCTTCTCCGGCCACAGCTTCGAGTGTCTGGACGCCGGCTTCGCGCCGGACGAGCGGGTGGACGTGGTCGTCCGCCCGGAGGACGTGGACATCGTGGCGCCGGAAGAGGGCATGCTCCGCGGCCTGGTCACCACGGTCACCTTCATGGGCGTCCACTATGAGATCATCGTGGACATCGACGGCTTCAAATGGATGATCCAGACCACGGACTTCTGTCCGGAGGGCTCCACCATCGGCCTCTATCTGGAGCCGGACGCCATCCACGTCATGAAGCGCTCCAAATACTCCGACCTCTTCGGAGACTATTCGAGTTACAGCCTGGAGATCGATCAGCTTTCCGAGCTGCCGCCGGAGGAAGAAGCGTAATTGAGAAACACGGACCTGCATAGGCGCGGCGGGAGCGAGCGCGTCGCCATCGCTCCCTATACGGTGTGGGCCATCCTCTTCGCGGTGGTACCGCTCCTTTTTGTTGCCTATTACGCCTTCACGGACAGCGCCTTCCACTTCACCACGGAGAACATCGGCAAGTTCTTTCACGCCACTTCCCGCGTCGTCACGGAGGACGGCTACCGGGAGGTGCACACCTATCTGCTCATCTTCTGGAGATCGCTGAAGCTGGCCGTCATCTCCACGGTCGTCTGCCTCATCATGGGCTATCCCATCGCCTACATCATGAGCCGCTGCACCGCCCGGACGCAGAAGACGCTGCTGACGCTCATCATGATCCCCATGTGGATGAACTTCCTCATCCGCACCTACGCCTGGATGACCATCCTGCAGGACACCGGCATCCTGAACGGCCTGCTCTCGCTCCTCTCGCTGCCGCGGATGCACGTCATCGGCACGGAGGCTGCCGTGGTGCTGGGCATGGTCTACGACTATCTGCCCTACATGATCCTTCCGATCTATTCCGTCATCGTCAAGATGGACGAAAAGCTCCTGGAAGCGGCCCGCGACCTCGGCTGCAGCCCCGCGCGCACCATGGCCCGCGTGGTCTGGCCCATGAGCCTGCCCGGCGTCATCTCCGGCGTCACCATGGTCCTGGTGCCCTCCATCAGCACCTTCTACATCTCCCAGAAGCTGGGCAACGGCAAGTTCTTCCTGCTGGGCGACGCCATCGAAGGCCAGTACGTGGCCGGCAATCTGCACTTCGCGGCGGCGATCGCCTTCGTGATGATGATCCTGCTGCTGGTCTGCATGGCCCTGGCGCGGCGCATCACGGACCGCATCGCGTACGGAGGTGATCTCAGATGAAGATGAGATTCGGCTCCCGGCTCTTCACGGCCCTCATCCTGTTCTTCCTCTTCGCGCCCCTCGTCGTCCTGCTCGTCTTTTCCTTCAACGAGGCGAAGAGCCTCTCCGTGATGAACGGCTTCTCCGTGAAATGGTACGCGGAGCTCTTCCGCGACACGGAGACCCTGAAGGCCCTGCGCAACACGCTGCTCCTGGCCGTCAGCGCCTCGCTGATCGCCACGCTGCTCGGGACCTCCGCCGCCGTGGGCATGAACCGCCTGCGCAAGCGCTGGCAGCGCACGGCCTATGAGGCGGTCACGAACATCCCCATGAGCGATCCGGACATCATCACGGGCATCTCCCTGATGCTCATGTTCGTCTTCGTGGGCTCGCTGCTCGGCGCCTCCACCAGCCTGAACTTCTTCACGCTGCTCATCGCGCACGTGACCTTCTGCACGCCCTACGTGATCCTGCAGGTGCTGCCGAAGCTGCAGCAGATGGACAGCGCGCTGCCGGAGGCCGCCATGGACCTCGGCTGCACGCCGATGGGCGCCTTCTGGCGGGTGGAGTTCCACGAGATCCTGCCGGGCATCCTGACGGGCCTCATCATGGCCTTCACGCTCTCCCTGGACGATTTCGTCATCAGCTATTTCACGCAGGGCAACGGCTTTCAGACCCTGCCGGTCCGCATCTACAGCATGACGAAAAAGACCGTCACGCCGAAGATGTACGCGCTCGCGACCCTGATCTTCTTCGCCATCCTCTTCCTGCTCCTCCTCTCCAATCTGGTGGGGGAGAGCGACGCGGACGAAGGCGCCCGGAAGAAGACGAGGCGGCGCGCCCGCAGGGCGCGCGCGGCGCGGGAGCGCGCGTTCCGCCTGCCCTACGTGATCCTGCAGGTGCTGCCGAAGCTGCAGCAGCTGGACAACAGCCTGTCCGAGGCGGCGATGGGCCTCGGCTGCACGCCGATCAAGGCCTTCTTCCAGGTCGAGATCCCGGAGATCATGCCG
>JAEELK010000083.1 GCA_016282655.1 Bacillota bacterium
CGGGCAGGTGGACTTCATCCGCGGCGCGGCCATGAGCGAGGACGGGAAGGGCGTGTCGATCCTGGCGCTGCCCTCGCTGCAGCAGACGCGGGACGGGCGGCGGCTCTCGAAGATCGTGCCTTTCCTGCAGGAGGGCGCGGGGGTCACGACGTCGCGCAATGACGTGGACTACGTGGTCACGGAGTACGGGGCGGCGGCCATGAAGGGGCAGAACCTGCGCAAGCGGGCGCGCGCGCTCATCGAGATCGCGCATCCGGATTTCCGCGCGGCGCTCGCGGAAGAGTTCGAGAAGCGTTTCCGCGAGCCGCTGTAAGAGGTAGTTGCGGGAGCGGCGGCGGGGTCCTCCCTCAGCAGACGCTCTCGCTCTGCGCGGAACGCAGCGGTACCCGCCGCAACACGCGCGGCAGGACCCGCCGCAAGTTCATAATTTGTTTCGATTTCGGATACACTTTCTTAAAAAAGGCCCGATATAATGCAAAGTGTCAGGGGGCGGGACGCCCGTCCCGCACTTTGTTCAAAAGGGGGAACAAAAGATGAAAAACTTACAAGAGATGAAAGGCAAGAAGCACTTCCGCACCTTCGTCATCCTGCTGGCCGGCATGCTGCTCCTCAGCACCGCCGTCTACGCCAACTACGACAGCGCCAACGGCTACAGCAACGGCAAAGCGGCCCTGAAGTACCTCGCCCTCAAGGCGGACGACTTCACCGGCCAGGCCGAGGCCAGGCTCAGCATCGACGGAAAGACCTTCATCAAGACCGGCTACGACGTGGAGCGCGCCGGCAAGGCCATGAACACCAGGAACTACAGCTACTACTACGACGAAGACGGCGAGCTGCGCGATTCCGATGACAGATACTACTACGAGGACGGCAGCATGTACTACTCCTACGACCCGAACAGCAACAGCTACTACGGCTGGGAGAGCAACGGGGTGAGCGGCAAGGGCTTCCTCGGCGCGGACGAGATCGTCCCGGGCAGCAGCGAAGCCAAGGCGGTCCGCTTTGTAGAGCTGCTCGCGGACACGCTGGTGGGCGACCTGAAGAACAACGTCGTCATGACGGGGGAAAATGACGGCATCAAGCACTACAGCGTCAGCCTTTCCAAGGGCCAGGTGCCCGAGTTCGTGAACGCGGGGCTCTCCTTCGTCTTCACGGCGAGCAACAATTCGCTCTACGACTACGACAACAACATGGTCACTTATGAGGACTACAACCAGTCCATCCGCGACTACGTCTACGCGCACTACGACGAAGAGACCGCCAAAGCGGTCTGCGCCTACTACATGGGCTGGTACGACAGCGAAGCCCAGGCGCTCCGCTTCGGCGGAAAGACCGAGGTGACGATCCCCATGACTCAGGAGGAGTACGACGCCATGATGGACGTCTACAACAGGGACAACGAGGCCTGGCAGAAGCTGGACGAGATCTACAACGAAGCCTGCAACTACTACGAAAGCATCCTGCAGGATGAGTACGACGGCAAGGGCGTCCTGGAGATCCGCGCGGACGGCAGCATGGAACACTACGACACCTACGCGGAGTACAAGAAGGCGAACTCCTACGATTACTACGAAGACAACATCATGATGCTCCTGGGCGACGATCCCTACGTGGAAGAGGCGATCCTGAACTTCTCGCTGGACAAGGAAGGCCGTCTGGTCGACGTGGCCGCCAGCGGCACCCTCAGCGGCCGCGACCGTGAGGGCGAGAAGCACAGCTTCACCATGGACATCGACGCCGCGTTCAGCGACTACGGCTGCACCGTGCCGGCGGCGTTCGACCCCAGCGGCAAGCAGGACATGTCTCAGGTTTGGTAATCGCTCTGCAGAGGAAACCCTATGGAAACGGTACTGGACATCCAAAACTTACATAAGGTCTATAAGAACGGACGCGGCGTGCGGAAGATCTCTCTCAGCGTCGCGCCCGGCGACGTGGTCGGTCTGCTGGGGCCCAACGGCTCCGGCAAGACCACCATCATGAAATGCATCATGGGCCTTTGCCACGGGGACAGCGGAAGCATCCGCATCTTCGGGCACGACGTCGAGACGGACGTGGAGCGGAGCCTCGCGAAGGTGGGGGGCCTCATCGAGCAGCCCGCGCTCTTCGATTATCTCAGCGCACGCGCCAACCTGGAGATGGCCGCCCGCTACTATCCGAACGTGGACGCCGCGCGGATCGAGCACGTGCTGCGCATGGTGCATCTGGAAAACTATCAGAAGGAAAAGACCGGACGCTTCTCCCTGGGCATGAAGCAGCGCATGGGCCTCGCGCTGGCGCTGCTCTCCGAGCCGGAGCTGGTCATCCTGGACGAGCCCACGAACGGCCTGGACATCGAGGGCACCGTGGAGGTGCGCGAGATCATCCGCAGGCTCGCGGCGGAGCGGGGGATCAGCTTCCTCATCGCCAGCCATCTGGCGCCGGAGCTGGAAAAATGCTGCAACAAAGTGGCCATCATCCACGAGGGCGAGCTGCTCGCCTTCGAGACCATGGAGGAAGCGCTGCGCCTGCAGCCCTCCCTGGAGGACTATTTCCTCTCGAAAGTGAAGGAAAAACGGGGTTCTGTTTTAATTTAAAGGGGTAGTTATGTATTTATTTAACGCAGACCTGAAAAATCAGCTGACCAAGCTGCGGTCCCGGAAAAAATATCTGGTGCTGCTCATCATCGAGCTGATCATCTGCGCCGTCTGGGGGCTGGTCAACCTGGCGCTCGGAAAGGCGGTCCTCAACATCGGGCTGGACGCCAAGCTCGTGCTCGGCTCCATGCCCATGAGCCTGCTCGGCTTCTTCATCCAGGTCTATATTCCGCTGATCATCTTCATGGCCGCCTGCGACCTCTTCGCGGGCGAGCTCGCGGACAAGACCGTCCGGGCCGGATTCATGCGCCCGGTGAGCCGCTTCAAGCAGTATCTTTCCCGCGTCGCTGCGGTGATGATCCTGGCCTGCGTCTATCTGCTGGTCCTCTTCGTGATCTCCGCGGCCTACAACATCATCTACGGACACACCGCGAGCGGGCTCCTCAGCGCCTTTGTAGCCTATCTGCTGGACGCCGTGCCCCTGCTGATCCTCATCCTCTTCGCGGTGCTGATCAACCAGATCGCGGGCGGCACGTCGCTGTCCATCCTGCTCTGCATCCTGCTCTATCTGGGCTTCTACGTGATCGGCGTGCTCGTGCCGCAGTCGAGCGGCATGTTCTTCACCGGCTACGCCCAGTGGCACAACCTCTGGATCGGGACCTGGCTGCCCCTGCGGGCCATCCTGCCCAAGCTCGGCATCCTCATCGGCTACGGGGCGGTCTTCGGCAGCCTGGGCTACTATCTTTACGAACGGCGCGCGCTCTAACGGCGCGCCGGGGGAGGTCGCATGCGCTCTCTGCGCAGCAGATACATCAGCATCGGCATTACGATGGTCGTGATCTTCGCGGCCATCCTTTTGCTTGTCACCTTCCTCATGATGCTCTTCTTTACCCTCGTGGAGCCGGCGGGCTCGGATCGCCTCATGGAGGGCCTCTACGAGCTCTTCAGCGGGGAGGAGAGCCTCAAAGGCTCGTCCGGCTATTTCATCCTCTGGGGCCTCATCGCCATCTTTCTGGCCTTCCTGGGCAGCCTGCTGCTCTGCATCCGCCTCTACCGCATCACGGTGCGGCCCATCGCGGACCTGCGCGACGCCGCGGAGAAGATCAGCCGCGGAGATCTGGACTTCGACATCGTGGGCAGCGAGGACCGCGAGATCAGCGAGCTCTGCAACGCCTTCGACGCCATCCGCATCCGCCTCAAGGAGAACGCCCTGCGCGAGGTCCGCAGCGAGGAGGAGCGCAAGCTCTTCATGGCCAATCTTTCGCACGACATGCGCACGCCCGTCGCCACCATCCGCGGCTACACCGAGGGGCTGCGCGACGGCATCGCGAACACCCCGGAGAAGCAGTCGCAGTACCTGGACGTCATCTACAACAAGAGCCTCGTGCTGCAGCGCCTGCTGGACAATCTGCAGGAATACTCCGAGCTGGAGACCGGGCGCATGCAGTTCTGCATGGACTTCGTGGACCTGAAGCCGTATCTGGAGGACCTGGCGGAGGAGTACCGGCAGGACGTTACGGCCGCGGGGCTGCGCTTCGAATGCGAGACGCCGCAGGGACCGCTCTGGTGCAAGGCCGACCGCGACAAACTCAAGCGCCTGCTGGACAACCTCATCGGAAATGCCATAAAATATAACAAAGAAGGCGGGCTCGTCCGCCTCAGCGGCGAGGCCTCGGAGAACGGGCTCATCCTCTGCGTGGCCGACAGCGGCCGCGGCATGAAGGAAGAAGACGTGAAGCGCGCCTTCGATCCCTTCTTCCGCGGCGACAAGGCCAGGAGCAACGTGAAGGGCTACGGCCTCGGCCTGCTCATCGCGAGGCAGATCGCGGACGCCCACCGCGGCAAGATCTGGATCAACAGCAAAGAAGGGGAGGGCACGCAGGTCTTTCTGCACCTGCCGCTCGAAGCGCCGCCCGCGGCGGAGGCGCAGGCCCCGAACGCGTAGGACGGACCCCGCGGCCGCCCGCGCCGCGCGCAAGCCAGGAGAACGAGAAGATGGCGGAAGAAAAAAGCAAACGCATTCTGATCATAGAGGACGATATGAGCATCGCCAGCCTGGAGCAGGACTACCTGCAGATCAACGGCTACGACTGCGAGCTCGCCGAGGACGGGGAGAAGGGGCTTTCCATGGCCCTGCGGGGCGAATACGACCTCATCATCCTGGACCTCATGCTGCCCAAGCTGGACGGCTTCACGCTGCTCAGCAGGTTCCGCGCCGAGAAGGACACCCCGCTCATCATCCTCTCCGCGCGCAAGGAAGACATCGACAAGGTCCGCGGCCTCGGCCTCGGCGCCGACGACTACATGACCAAGCCCTTCAGCCCCGGCGAGCTCGTCGCGCGCGTCAAGAGCCACATCGCGCGCTTTGAGCGCCTGACCAGCGCCGGGATCCAGCGCGAGAACGTGCTGCGCGTCCGCGGCCTGGAGATCAACAAGGACAACCGCCAGGTCTTCCTGGACGGCAAGGAGCGCGTCATGCCCGCCCGCGAGTACGACCTCCTGCTCTTCCTCGCGGAGCACCCGGGCCGCGTCTTCTCCAAAGAGGAGATCTTCGACCGCGTCTGGGGCATGGACGCCATCGGCGACGTTTCCACCGTCACGGTGCACATCAAGCGCATCCGCGAGAAGATCGAGACGGACATGGACCACCTGCAGTACATCGAGACCGTCTGGGGCGTCGGCTACCGCTTCAAGGCCTAGCGTCCCGCGGCGGCACGCCTCAAGGCATGGCGGGGAGGATCAGCGATGAAACAGATCACCATACGGCTGCTGGGCTTAGGACTGATCGCGATGGGCGCGTTCCTTCTCGCGATTGGCATCCTCGGGTCGGACGACCTGTATGGCAGCCTGTATTGTATCGTATTAGGCTGCGTCTGCCTGCTTTTGGCGGCCGCGGCTTTCGTCCTCTCTTTCTCCGCAAACGAAAAGTCGATGCTGGAGTTTCCAAAGACGCCGGAGGAACGAGAGGACCTGCGGCAGCGCCTCGCCGCGGCGGAGGCGGAGCGCGCGAAAGGCCTTGCGGCAACGGAGCAGCTGCGCGCGCGGATGAGAGAAGAGCGCAAAGAGCGCAGAGCCCTCGGCTGGAACGAAAGGCTCCTGCAGCACGACCGCGAGCAGGCGCTGGTCGCCGCGGAAAAACTGCGGAAAGAAGAGGAAAAAGAGCGCAAGAAGCAGGAGGCCAAAGAAAAACAGGAGCGCATCAACGCCTACGTGACGCACCGTCTGGACCCGAGCGACCGCCGGGCGGCGCTGCAGGTCGCATTGTACGAACTGTCGGACAGCCTGGAGAAGATCACGGCAGAAATGGTCAGCTCCCTGGAAGGCCTCCACGAATCGATCGGCGCCATGGAGGAGGCGCAGCGCCTCGCCATGCAGAAGGAAGAACTCGAGCGGGCGCTGCAGGAAGAAGAGCAGAAAGAGGAAAACACCGGCTTTGCCATCCGCAGCTTCACAGAGGGCAGCCTCTGGGACGGCATGGAAGAGATGATCAAGATCGACGAGGTCTGGGGGGAATAGTGCAGCCCCGGCGCGCCGCGGCGCGGCGGCGCAGA
>JAEELK010000084.1 GCA_016282655.1 Bacillota bacterium
CACTTCGCGCCCACGGAGCGCAACCGTCAGAACCTCCTGCGCGAAGGCGTGCCGGAGGAGCGCGTCTGCGTCACGGGCAACACCGTCATAGACGCCCTGCTGCAGGTGCGCGATCTCCCCTATGAGTTCGAAGACCCCTGCCTGCGCGCCCTGGACTTCGAAGGGCGGCGCGTGATCACCGTCACCTGCCACCGCAGGGAGAACCTGGGCGAGAACATGGTGCAGATCTTCTCCGCCATCCGCCGCCTGGCGGAGGACTATCCGGACGTGGAGGTGGTCTATCCCATCCACATGAACCCCAAGGTGCGGCGCACCGCGGACCCCATCCTCGGCGGCGTTCCGCGGGTCCATCTGATCGAGCCGCTCGAATACCAGCCTTTCGTCAACCTCATGGCGAAGTCGTATCTGATCGTGACGGACAGCGGCGGCATGCAGGAAGAAGCCCCCTCGCTGGGCAAGCCCGTGCTGGTCGTCCGCCGCGAGACCGAGCGCCCGGAGGCCGTGGAAGCCGGCACCGTGAAGCTCGCCGGCGTGGAAGCGGAGAGCATCTACCGCCTCGCCGCCGAGCTGCTGGACGATCCGGAGGCCTACCGCGCCATGGCCCGCGCGGTCAATCCCTACGGGGACGGCCGCGCCTGCGCGCGCATCCTGGATGCCATCCGCCGCCTGCGGACCCTGCTCTGATCAAAAACAGCGCTTTTGCGGCGCCCCTCGCCCCTCCGCGGCGCGAGGGGCGTTTTTTCGTTTCTGCTATTGCTTATTTCTATGGCATGATCGCTCTTTCCCCCCGTAAAGTCCTTGCGCATTGGAAAAGCGCATGATACAATGTTTCATGGCTATTTAGCCGTTCTTTTTCATGTCTTCAATGAAAGAAAAAATAGAACGATAGGGAGGTGATACCGAGTGTCAATGGAGCAGATCAAATTGATCAAAGACGTTGAGGGACAGGCTGACAAGATCAGACGCGACGGGCAGGCAGAGGCCAAGAAACTGGTGAACGATGCCGCAGAGAGCGCCGCAGCCCTCATCGCAAAGGCCCAGTCCGAGGCGGATCTCAAGAGCAAGGAGATCCTGGACAAAGCCAACGCAGACGCGCAGGCAGCTTACGATGCGATCATCGCGCAGGCGGAAGCGGACTGCAAAGCCATTTCGGCAGCCGCAGAACAGAAATTGGACAAAGCCGTTTCGGTAATCGTCGGGAAGGTAGTGAACTAAGTGGCAATCGTAAAAATGAACAAGTTCTTTGCCATCGGTTTGGATTCTTCCAAGTCGGACTTCATCAATGCTCTGATGGAGCTCGGCTGCACGGAGCTGAACAGCCAGGAATCCAAGCTGGCGGACGAAGAATGGGCCGCGCTCGTCTCGAAAGAGGGCGGGGAGGCAGACATTGCCGCGCTGGAGACTAAGTTGAACGCTGTTGACAACGTTCTGAAGACCTTAGACTCCTACGACACTGCCAAGAAGCCCCTCTTCAAGTCCAGACGAGGCATCTCCGCGAGCGAATTCGCCTCCGCGGTCGCTGCCCAGGACGACATCCAGCAAGATGTCGACAAGGTTCTGGCCCTTAGCAACCACCTCAAAGAGCTGCAGGCGAACCAGAACAAGATCGAGACCGCGGTGGTCGGCCTGACCCCGTGGGCGGCTTATCAGGTGCCGCTGGAGATCCAGGAAACCCGGTACACCAACGTCGTCATGGGCATCGTCCCTGCCGACACAGATGTCAACGCCATGCGCGACGCCCTGGCGCAGGCCACGGACAAATGCGAGCTGGAGGCCATCGGCAAAGATGACACCCAGCAGTATCTCTCCTTGGTCTACTTCAAGGAAGCGGAAGACGACATCTCCGAAGTTTTAAAACAGTACAGCTTCAACCGCCTGTCCTTCAAGGACATGAGCGGCACCGTAGCGGAAAACCTCTCCGCCTTTGAAGCCCAGACCGCCGAGATCGCCGCGGACATGAGCAAGACCGAGTCCGAGCTCAGCGATATGGTCGCCGCCAAGGATAAGATCCAGGTGCTGCGCGACTACCTCGCCACCGAGCAGGACAAGGCCAAGGCCATCGGCAATCTGCTGCGGACCGGGCGCACGTTCTACGTGGACGGCTGGGTCCCCGCTTCCTGCGGCGAAGCGCTGAACAGCCTCGCCGCAGAGCACGAATGCTATTGCGAGATCACAGAGCCAGACAAAGAAGAAGACACTCCGGTCCTGGTCAAGAACAACTCGATCATCGAGCCCGTGGAATCCATCACAGACATGTACTCCACGCCCAACTGCCACGAACTGGACCCCACCCCCATCTACGCGTTCTTCTTTGCCTGCTTCTTCGGCATCATGTTCGCGGACATGTGCTATGGGATCATCCTCACCTTCTTCGGTTTCTTCTGCGTGAAGAAGTACAAGCTGGAAGGAACGGCTCGCAAGCTGCTGACCACCTTAGGATACTGCGGCATCTTCACCTTCATCTGGGGCGCTCTCTTCGGAGGCTTCCTGGGGAACATGATCTCCGTAGTCGCCGCCACCTTCTTCCACAAGGAAGTGGCGATCAAGCCCCTCTGGTTCGACCCGATCAGCGAACCCATGAAGATGCTTGCCTTCTCCTGCATCTTCGGCGTATTCCACCTCTTCGTAGGTATGTTCGCCAAGGCTGTCATGTACATTAAGGAAGGCAAGATCCTCGAAGCCATCAACGATACCTTCATCTGGTACGTATTCATCATCGGCCTCGGCCTGCTGCTCTTCGGCGGAAGCCTCTTCTCCGGAGCAACGACCATCGGCAAGTGGATGGCCATCGTGGGCGCTGTCGTGATCCTCATCCTGCCGGTCTTCATCAACAAGGGCATCGGCAAGGCGGTGGGTCTCTGGAACCTCTACGGCACCACCAGCTACCTGTCGGACATCCTGTCCTACTCCCGTTTGCTGGCCCTGTGCCTGGCGGGCGCCGTCATTTCGCAGGTATTCAATACCATCGCCGGCCTGGCCGGCGGCAGCGGCGGCATCATCGGCGTAGTGCTCTTCGTACTCATCTCCATCGTGGCGCATGTCTTCAACTTCGCCATCAGCGCACTGGGCGCGTTCGTACACTCCGCCCGTCTGCAGTACGTAGAGCTCTTCGGTAAGTTTTTCGAGGGTGGAGGCAAAGCCTTTAATCCTTTCGCGAAAAAGACCAAGTATGTAAAGATTATCAAGGAGGAAAATTAAAATGACTTTAGGAGTAGCATTAGGTGTTTTCGGTGCCGCTATCGCTGCCGGCCTTGGTGGCTGCGGTTCTGCTCTCGGTATGAAATATGCTGGTGAGGCCGCTGCGGGCGTCCTCTCCGAAGATCCCAACAAGTTCGGTCCCTGCCTGGTACTGCAGGCGCTCCCCGGCACCCAGGGCATCTACGGTCTGCTGATCGGCTTCCTGGTCCTGAACAAGGCCATGGGCGTCACCGACTGGCACACCGGCCTCTTCCTGCTCGCCACCGGCCTTCCCATCGGCCTCGTCGGCCTCATCTCCGGTATGTGCCAGGGCAGAGTAGCCGCCGCCGGCGTCATGCTCCTCGGCAAGAGAGCGGGCGAACTGGCCAAAGGCATGATCCTCGCCGCCATGGTAGAGACCTACGCCGTACTGGCGCTGCTCATGTCCTTCCTGATGTTCAACAACATTTAAGTTCTTTCATTCGTTAAAGCAACTAAGGAATGAAGGATGTGAACAGATGAGCATAGAGAACATTACGGCAAAGATTTTGAGCGACGCCGGCGAGTATGTCAAAGGACTCACCGCCGACGCGCAGGGCGAAGCCGACAGCATCCTGAACAAGGCCAAGGCCGAAGCGGAGAACGCCGCAGCCAAGACGCTGGCGGACGCCAAGAACTATGCAGAGGTCCTCATCCAGAGAAGACAGTCCGTTGCCCAGCTGGAAGCCAGAAAAATGAGTCTCCAGACCAAGCAGGACGTCATCGCCAAGGCGATGTCCGCTGCGGAAGAAAAACTGGCCAACATGGACGCGGATGACTATGTCGCCTTCCTGGCAAAGACCATTGCCAACTTTAATATCAGCGAAGGACAGATCGTCCTGAACGCGAAAGACAAGGCTTCCATCGGTTCCAAGCTGATCGAGGCCGTCAACGCCGCGGGCGCCAA
>JAEELK010000085.1 GCA_016282655.1 Bacillota bacterium
CGAACCTGCTCCGGGCGGAGCTGGAAGGGCAGATGCCCGCCGTGGCCATCTACATCGACGGCGCGGAAGTGGTGGCGCTGCAGAGCGAGGAAGAGGCGCAGGACGTTCTGGACCGCGTGCTGAACTATTATCAGGTCGAAAAGAACGGCAGCCGGATCATCAGCGCAGAATATAAAGAAAACGTCTCCGTGGCCCGCAGCGATACCCTGCGCCGCAAGGACGCCATGAGCGCGGACGACGCCGTCGAATACATCCTCGCCGGCACGGCGGAGCCCTTCCTGCACGTCCGCATGGTGGAAGAAGTGCATGCCACCGAAGCCATCGAATACGACACCGTCTACGAGAACACGGAGACGCTCTGGAAAGGTGAGATCCAGATCCAGTCCGCCGGCGTGGAGGGCAGCAGAGACGCCGTCTATGCCGTCGAATCCGAGAACGGCGTGGAAGTCTCCCGCGAGCTGGTCGGCGCCACCGTCCTGAGCGAGCCGGTCTCCGCGGTCGCCCTGCGCGGCACCAAGCCCCTCTCCATCCTCGTGGGCAGCGGCAGCTTCGTCACCCCCATGTCGGAGATGAAGCTTTCTTCCGCCTTCGGCAGCAGAGGCAGCGGCCGCCACAGCGGCGCGGACTACTGGAATCCCCAGGGCACGCCCATCTACGCGGTGGACCAGGGGACCGTCTACTATGCCGGAGATTCCCAGGGCACCTACGGCAACATCGTCCGCATCGACCACGGCAACGGCTACGAGACCTGGTACGCCCACTGCGACACCATCCTGGTCAACGTCGGAGATCAGGTGAGCCAGGGCCAGCAGATCGCGACCGTCGGACGGACGGGCCGCGCCACAGGCTATCACCTCCACTTCGAGGTGCGCGTGAACGGCGTCGCGCAGGACCCCGAAAACTTTCTGAATTATTGATTTCAGAGCGGACATCAGGTACAATCTATGGCGGAGCGCAGGCTCCGCCATTTCATTTGCAGGCTCCGGCGAAAGGAGAAAGACAGTGAAAGTCTACAATACGCTCAGCAGAAGAAAAGAAGAATTCGTCCCGATGGATCCCCGGGAAGTGAAAGTCTACGCCTGCGGGCCCACGGTCTACAACTATTTTCACATCGGCAACGCCAGGCCCTTCGTGGTCTTCGACACGCTGCGCCGCTATCTGGAATACAAGGGCTATCCGGTCAAGTTCGTGCAGAACTTCACGGACGTGGAAGACAAGATCATCAACCGCGCCCGCGAGGAAGGCATCAGCGCTTCCGAGGTCAGCGAGAAATACATCCGCGAATACTTCAAAGACGCCGAGGCGCTGCACATCCGCAGGGCCAGCGTCCATCCGAAGGTCACGGAGAACATCCCGGACATCATCGCTTTTGTGGAAGGGCTCATCGAGAAGGGCCACGCCTACGTGGTGGACGGAGACGTCTATTACAGCACGCGCAGCTTCCCGGGCTACGGAAAGCTCTCCGGACAGAACATCGACGAGCTGGAGGCGGGCGCCCGGGTGGACGTGGGCGACAAGAAGAGAGACCCGCTGGACTTTGCCCTCTGGAAGGCGCAGAAGGCCGGGGACGAGCTGGCCTGGGAGAGCCCCTGGGGGCTCGGACGCCCCGGCTGGCACATCGAATGCTCCGTGATGTCCCGCAAGTATCTGGGCGAGACCATCGACATCCACGGCGGCGGCCAGGACCTGATCTTCCCGCACCACGAGAACGAGATCGCGCAGAGCGAGGCCTACAGCGGCAAGCCGCAGGCGCATTACTGGATGCACAACGGCTACATCACCATCAACAACGAAAAGATGTCCAAGTCCGCGGGCAATTTCTTCACCGCGCGGGACATCCTGCAGGAATACGACGGCGGCGTGGTCCGTTTCTTCCTGCTCTCCGGACACTACCGCAGCCCCATCAATTTCAGCCGGGAGCTCATGGAACAGGCGAAGGCGGGCATGGAGCGGATCCAGAACGCCCGCGGCAACCTGAAGCATCTGGCGGAGAACGGCGCGGACGCGTATTCCGATGCGGAGCGCGAGGCCTTCGCCTCGCTCGCGCGCTACCGGGAGAAGTTCGACGCCGCCATGGACGACGACCTCAACACCGCGGACGCCATCAGCGCCATCTTTGAGCTGGTGCGCGACTGCAACAGCGCGGTCCGCGACGGCGCGAGCAAGGGCTTCGCGGCGGACTGCCTGGCGCTCATCGACGAGCTCTGCAAGGTGCTGGGCCTTTTGCCGGACCGGGAGAGCGAAGAGGACGGCGTGCCGGAGGACGTGCTCGCCCTGGTGGAAGAGCGGCAGCAGGCGCGCAAGAGCAAGAACTTCGCGCGCGCAGACGAGATCCGCGATCTCCTGAAGGAGCGCGGCTTCGCCCTGGAGGACACGCCGCAGGGCATCAAGATCAAGCGGCTCTAAGCCCTCAACAAGCAGAAAAAGAAAGACCTGCGGACGTCGTCCGCAGGTCTTTCCGCTTTAGGAGTTCACAGGAGAAAAAAGCGCTCTCGCTGCGTTATGCTTCCGCGGTACCGGCATCGGCGGCAGCCGCCAGCGCGGCATCGTAGGCCGCGAAGATGGCTTCCTTGATGCGGTTTCTGGTCTCCGTGGAGAGCGGATGCGCAATATCGCGATACTCGTTGTCAGCCATCTTGCGGCTGGGCATGGCGATGAAGCAGCCCCCCTGACCTTCAATGATCTTAATATCGTGAACGACAAACTCACCGTCAAAGGTGATGGAGGCGATGGCTTTCATTTTTCCTTCGTCGGAGATCGTCCGGATCCTGACATCTGTGATCTGCATGGCTTGATCCACCTCTCTTTTTCTGCGGGCAGTCAGAAGCCTGCCCTTAGCGTTGCTAAGGCGCATTGTATCTGTTTCGGCCCGCAATTACAAGAAATAAATAGAAAATTTTCACTAAACTGGAAAATAGTTTTAGCGCAGTTTGGTAAACGGATATTTAGCGTCAGGGAAACGAGAGCGTCCGCCCGTCCCGCGCCCGGAAGCGCCCTTCGGAAGCGGCAAAAATGGCCTTCGCCGCATTGTTTATTTCTATCAGCTTTCCGCCACAAGTCGACGCTTTTGTGTTATACTGTTATTCGGTAGTAATTGCCGCAAACGCATCTTTTGCGGCAGTTCTTTTCAGACACTGCGGCGCAGCCGTTTTTTCTAAACGAAGGCGGGTATCTCATGGATCTTTCCAATCAGTATCAACACGTACATTGCGTCGGCATCGGCGGCATCGGCCTCTCCGCCATCGCCGAGATCTTCCTCGAGCGGGGCGCTGCGGTCTCCGGCTCGGATACGAAGCCGGGCGCGGTCACGGCGCGTCTGGAGGAGCACGGCGCCAAGATCTTCTACGAACACAAGGCGGAGAACATACAGGGCGCAGACTGCCTCATCTATTCCAACGCCGTCGCCATGGACAATCCGGAGCTCCTGGCCGCCCGGGAGCGCGGCATCCCCTGCTTCACCAGGGCGGAGGCGCTGGGCGCGCTCATGGAGCAGTGGCCCTGCAGCATCGCGGTGGCCGGAACGCACGGCAAGACCACGACCACGTCCATGATCTCCCTGATCCTGAAGAACAGCAACACGGATCCCACCATCCTGGTCGGCGGCATTCTCTCGGAGCTCGGCGGCAACGTGCTGCTTGGCCGCGGGGACTATTTCATCACCGAAGCCTGCGAGTACATGGACAGCTTCCTGCAGCTCGCGCCCACCATCGCCATCATCCTGAACATCGACTCCGACCACCTGGACTATTTCAAAGACATCGAGCACATCGTCAATTCCTTCGCGCGCTTTGCCATGCTGCTGCCGGAGGACGGGACGCTCATCGCCTATAAAACGAATCCTTTCGTGGCGAGCATCATCAAAGAGCTTCCGCGCAGAGTCCTGACCTTCGGGCCGGACGAGAGCGCGGATTATTACTGCGCGGACATCGCCTTCAACACGCAGGGCATGCCCTCCTTCGACGTCTGCCACGCCGGGGAGAAGCTCTGCCGCCTGCAGCTCGCCGTGCCGGGCGAGCACAACATCGCCAACGCGCTGGCCGCCTTCGCCTGCTGCTACCATCTCGGCCTGCCGCTGCAGACCATCGTGGAAACGCTGGAGCAGTACGGCGGCACCCAGCGCCGCTTCGACGTCGTCGGCCGCACGAAGGCCGGCGTGACGATCGTGGACGACTACGCCCATCATCCCACGGAGATCCGGGCCACGCTGCGCGCCGCGAAAAACGTGCCGCACCGGGAGAGCTGGTGCCTCTTCCAGCCGCACACCTACACGCGTACCAGAGCCCTGTTCAACGAGTTCGCGGAAGCCTTCGCGGACGCGGACCATCTGATCCTGACGGAGATCTACGCAGCGCGGGAAAAGAACATCTACAAGATCAGCGCCAGCAGCCTGGCGGAGGAGATCCGGATGCGGCATCCAGAGAAAGACGTCTCCTTCATAGAGGACTTCGGGGAGATCGCCTCCTACGTGCGGGCGCACGCCAAAGAGGGCGACCTGGTCATCACCATGGGCGCCGGAGATATTTATAAAGTCGGAGAGCTTCTGC
The DNA here is from genome assembly GCA_016282655.1 of Bacillota bacterium. Lineage (GTDB taxonomy): Bacteria > Bacillota > Clostridia > Peptostreptococcales > Anaerovoracaceae > JAEELK01. The sequence goes on from JAEELK010000085.1 coordinate 4,545, forward strand.
TGGCCGAAGCAGAAGCGGAAGCATAGAACACTATCACACGGGAGAACAAGGGAAGGGAGCAAAGCATGAAACACAGCAGATTCTTGAACTGCAAGGTCTTTACCGGCAATTCCAACCGCAAACTGGCAGAAGATATCGTGAACATCCTGGAGCTGCCGCTGGGCAACATGGACGTCAGATCGTTCAGCGACGGAGAAGTCAGCATCCAGGTCCAGGAGACCGTGCGCGGCGTGGACGTCTTCGTGATCCAATCCACCTGTGCTCCCGTGAACCAGAACCTCATGGAGCTCCTGGCCATCATCGACGCCATGAAGCGCGCTTCGGCCGCGCGCATCAACGCGGTCATCCCGTATTACGGCTACGCGAGACAGGACCGCACCGCCAAGGGAAGAGAGCCCATCACCGCCCGTCTGGTGGCGGACATTCTGACCACCGCCGGCGCGGACCGCGTCATCTGCATGGACCTGCACGCGGCGCAGATCCAGGGCTTCTTCAACATCCCCGTCGATCATCTGATGGGCGGCCCCATCCTGACCAAGTACTTCCAGGAGCGCGCCATCGAGGATCTGGTGGTCGTCTCTCCGGACCACGGCAGCGCCGTCCGCGCCAGAAACATGGCCACGCCGCTGGGCGTTCCCATCGCCATCATCGACAAGCGCCGCCCGGCGCCCAACGTCTGTGAGGTCTGCAGCATCATCGGCGACATCCAGGGCAAGAACTGCGTGCTGATCGACGACATGGTCGATACGGCCGGCTCCCTCTGCAAGGCCGCGGAAGCGCTGGTGAACATGGGCGCGAAGAAGGTCTACGCCGCCGCGACCCACGGCATCCTTTCCGGCCCTGCCATCGAGCGCATCAACGCCAGCCCCATCGAAGAGATGATCCTCCTGGACACCATTCCGCTGGATCCCACGCGCAGCTGCCCGAAGATCCGCCAGATCTCCGTGGCGCCGCTCTTTGCCGAAGCGATCCACCTCATCCACGCGGAAGAGTGCATGAGCCAGATCCTCTAAGGAGCGCGCATGTATATCATCGCCGGACTGGGCAACCCGGGCAGAGAGTACCGGACGAGCAAGCACAACATCGGTTTCATCACGCTGGATACGCTGGCGGAGCGGCACGGGATCCGGGTCGAGCGCCTGCGCTTCAAAGCGCTGCTCGGCGAAGGCCGCATCGCCGGAAAGAAAGTGCTGCTCGCGAAGCCGCAGACCTTCATGAACGCCTCCGGCGAGAGCCTCCGGGAGATCATGGCGTACTATAAGGAGCCCCTGGAGAACCTGCTCGTGATCTACGACGACATCGATCTTCCCATGGGGCGTCTGCGCCTGAAGGCGAAGGGCAGCGCGGGCACGCACAACGGCATGCGCTCCATCGTATACCAGCTGCAGGAAGACGGCTTCCCGCGGCTCCGCGTCGGCATCGGGGCGCCCCGCCCCGCGCAGATGGATCTCGCCAGCTACGTGCTGGGGGGCTTCAGTGACGCGCAGAAGGAAGTGATGCTGCAGGCGGTCTGCCGCGCCGCGGACGCCGCGGAATGCTTCCTCGCGCAGGGCATCGCGCAGGCGATGAACCTGTACAATCAAAGATCCGAAACAGAAGGAGAAGAGAAGAAGGATGGCTGAGAAGGCGCTGAAAAGCCCTTTGGAACAACTGCGGCAGCTGGCGGACAGCGAACGCGGACGCATCCAGATCTCCGGCATTTCAGAAAGCAGAGCAGCGGCGGTCGCCGCCTGGCTGATCCGGGAGGAACGGGACAAAGCTCTTGTGCTGTCCCCGAGCCCGGAGCGGGCGAAGCGTCTGGCCGCTGATCTGTCTTTTTTTGCGGACCGGCCGGTCTACTGCCTGCCGGAGGAAGAGAACGGCCTGCTCCGCTTCGACGCGAAGAGCCATGAAACGCTGGAGGCGCGCTTCCGCGCGCTCGCCGCGTTCTGCGGCGAGGAGCCCTGCGTGCTGGTCGCCGGCGGGAGCGCGCTGCTGCGCCGCCTGCCGCCCCGCGCGGTCTTTTCGGGCGCAGCCTTTTCGCTCCGCGCGGGGGAGAGCGTGGATCCGGAGGCGCTGAAGCGGCGTCTGACGGAGCTCGGCTACGAGCGGATGCCCTCCGTGAGCGCGCGCGGGCAGTTCAGCGTGCGCGGCGGCATCATCGACATCTTTCCCCTGAACGAAGAAGAGCCGAGCCGCCTGGAGCTCTTCGATACGGAGATCGATTCCCTGCGCCGCTTCGATCCGCTCACCCAGCGCTCGCTGGGGGCGCGCGGCGCGCTGAAGGTCTATCCCGCCTCGTTCTTCATCGGCGGCGAGGACGCGTTCCGCTCCGCCGCGCAAAGGATCGGCGCAGCCTACGACAAGGCGCTGCGCGGCATCGACGGCGAACGGGCAGAGAATCTGCGGGAGCGCCGCGGGCGGCTGCTGGACGCCCTGGAGACGCGCAGCAACCTGCAGCTCCTGGAGCCGCTGCTGCCCTGCTTCTACGAGTCCTGTGACTATCTCTGGGACTATCTTGCGCCGGACGGCATGCTCTTCTTCGAGGATCCGGACCGGCTGCAGGAGAACCTCAAGCTCTGGGAAAGCGAGCAGGAGGAGGACTTCCGCATCCTGCTGGAGCGCGGCATGGCGCTGCCGCAGGAATGGGAGCAGCTCGGAAGCCGGAAGGATCTGGACGCAGCCCGGAAGCGGCGCCGCGTCTTTCTGATGACGCCGTTCCAGAAGCTGGACCGGGCCGCCGCGGCGCCGGACGCTTCTTTCTCGATCGTCTCCCGCGAGCCGCCTGCCTTTCAGGGGCGGATGGACTTTCTGGCCGCGGAGCTCGCGCGTTATCAAAAACTGCAGTACCGCATCCGCCTGCTCTGCAGCAGCCCGCAGCGGGAGCAGAGCCTGCGCGAATTCCTGGAGCAGAACGGGCTCGCGGAAGCCGCTTCGGTCGAGCACGGCGAGCTCAGCGTCGGCTGCGACTTCCCGGAGGAAAGGCTGCTGATCCTCTGCGAAAAAGACGTCTTCCACAGCGCCAAGAAGAGCCGCAGGCGCAGGCAGACGGAAGGCGCGCCCATCCGCGCCTTCACGGACATCCGGCAGGGCGACTACGTGGTGCACGAGCATCACGGCATCGGCCGCTTCCTCGGCGTGGAGCAGATGCTGGTGCAGGGCGTCCGCAACGATTACCTGAAGATCCAGTACGCGGGGCAGGACATGCTCTACGTGCCGGTGGAGCAGATGGACCTGGTGCGCCGCTACATCGGCGAGGGCGAGAGCGCGCCCCGGATCAGCAAGCTCAGCGGCGGGGAGTGGAAGAAGACCAAGCTGAAGGCCAAGGCCGCCATCCTGGACATGGCCCGGGAGCTGCTGGAGATCTCCGCGGCGCGGCAGCTGGAGCCGGGCTATGCCTTCGGGCCGGACACGCCCTGGCAGGCGGAATTCGAGGAGCAGTTCCCCTATCGGGAGACGGACGATCAGCTGCGCTGTGTGGAGGAGATCAAGCGCGACATGGAGCGCCCGGTGCCGATGGACCGGCTGCTCTGCGGCGACGTGGGCTACGGCAAGACGGAGGTGGCCGCCCGCGCGGTCTTCAAATGCCTCGCGGAAGGGAAGCAGGCCGCCGTTCTGGTGCCGACCACCCTCCTCGCGAACCAGCACTTTTACACCTTCCAAAGCCGCCTGGCCTCCTTTCCCTTCCGGGTGGAGATGCTCAGCCGCTTCCGCAGCGAAGGCGAGCAGCGCAAGATCCTGAAGGAGCTGGCCGACGGGCGGATCGACCTCATCATCGGGACGCACCGCCTCCTTTCGCAGGACGTCCGCTTCAAAGATCTGGGCCTCCTGGTGGTCGATGAGGAACAGCGCTTCGGCGTGAAGCACAAGGAGAGCATCAAGCAGCTGCGCCGCAACGTGGACGTGCTGACCCTCTCCGCGACGCCGATCCCCCGCACGCTGCACATGTCGCTGGTGGGGATCCGCAGCATGAGCCTGCTCGAGGAGCCGCCGGAGGACCGCTATCCGGTGCAGACCTACGTGATGGAGCAGGACGACGAGCTGCTGCGGCAGGCCATCGCGCGCGAGCTGGACCGGGACGGGCAGGTCTACGTGGTCTGCAACCGCGTGCAGGGCATCGAGCGTCTGGCGGCGCGCCTGCGCCTGCTCCTGCCGGAGGCGGAGATCGCCGTGGGGCACGGACAGATGAGCGAGGAGCGCCTGGAGGACGTGACGATGGATTTCATCGAGCACCGCAGCAACGTGCTCCTTGCCACCACCATCATCGAAAACGGCATCGACATCCCGAACGCAAACACCATCATCGTGCTGAACGCGGACCGATTCGGCCTTTCGCAGCTCTATCAGCTTCGGGGCAGGGTGGGGCGCAGCAACCGGCTGGCCTACGCCTATCTGCTGTACCAGAAGGACCGCTCGCTCAGCGAGGCGGCGGAGAAGCGCCTGCGGGCCATCAAGGAGTTCACGGAGTTCGGGGCGGGCTTCCGCATCGCCATGCGCGACCTGGAGATCCGCGGCGCCGGCGATCTGCTGGGCAGCCAGCAGCACGGGCACATGCTCGCCGTCGGCTACGATCTCTACTGCAAGATGCTGGAGGAGACCGCGGCGCAGCTGGCCGGAAAGGGCCGGCAGGAAGAGGCGCCGGAGGCCTCCGTGGAGCTGGCGGCGGAGGCGTATCTGCCGGACGACTACATCCCGGACGAGATGCAGAAGCTGGAGATGTACCAGCGCATCGCGGCCATCCGGGACCGCGGGGACAGAGAGGAGTGCATCGACGAGCTCATCGACCGCTTCGGCGATCCGCCGCGGCCGGCGCACACGCTGGTGGAGATCTCCTATCTGCGCGCGCTGGCGCAGGCGCTGGGGATCTGCCGGGTCCACCGGGAGCAGGAAAAGCTGGTCTTCACCTTCGCCTCGAAGGAGGCGGCGGAGCCGCGCAAGCTGGCGGCGCTCTCGCAGCGTTTTCAGAGCCGGCTGCTGCTCTACGGCGGCGCGCGGCCCTGCATGCGATACCTGCCGGAGAAGCGCGACGCTCTGGCGGAGGCCATCCGCCTCTTGGAGGCGTACCGGGAGGCCTAGTTCCTTGCGCTCGCGCAAGCGCATGTGTTATCATTATATATTATGCAGGCGCGCCTTTCGGGCGGCGCCGGACATGGAGCGGACAGGAGGCCGGATATGCTCTTTCAGGACATCAGCATCGTGGATGAGGAACTGCGGATCGTGCCGCACGCTTACGTCGGCGTCCGCGGCGCAACGATCGCCTACGTCGGCACGGAAGCGCCCAGGGAGGACTTCGGCACCGTCTATGCCGGCAAGGACCGCCTGCTCTGCCCCGCGCTCTACAACGCGCACGGGCATACCATCATGAGCCTCCTGCGCGGCTACGGGGAGAACATGAGCCTCTCCGACTGGCTGAACCGCAAGATCTTTCCGTTTGAAGACCGCTTCAACACGGCCGCCACGGACGCGGGCGCGATGCTCGGCCTCGCGGAGTCCATCCGCTACGGCGTGGTCTCCACTTCGGACATGTATTTCTGGTGCGACAGCCTCGTGGAGGCGCTGCTGCAGAGCGGCGCAAAGGCGAACGTGAGCCGCAGCATCTCCTGCTTCACGGAGCAGCATCTCCGGGAGCTCCGATCTTTTCAGGAGGCGGACGCGCTCGTCCGGGACTGGCAGGGGAAGGGCGACGGACGGATCCGCATCGAGACCAGCATCCATGCCGAATACACCTGCACCGAGCGGGTCATGGCGGAGATGGCGGAGTATACCGCGGAGCACGGCCTGCGGCACCACATCCACTGCGCGGAGACGCGCGAGGAGGTGGAGGGCTGCAAGGCGCGCCACGGCTGCACGCCGGTGGCATTTCTCAAGCGCCTGGGCTATCTGGAGCTGCCGCTTCTCTTGGCGCACGGCATCTGGCTGGAAGAAGAGGACTTCGCGCTGCTGCGCGAGGCGGCGGAACTCACCGTCGCCACCTGCCCGGTCAGCAATCTGAAGCTGGCGAGCGGCGTCTGCCCGATCTCCCGGCTCAAGGCGGAGGGGATCCGCTGCGCGCTCGGCACGGACGGCGCCGCGAGCAACAATAATCTTGACCTCTGGGAGGAGATCAAGCTCTTCGCGCTGCTGCACAAGGAACGGAGCGGGGATCCGGCGCTCATCACGCCGCAGGAGGCCTTCTATGCCGCCACCCGGGCCGGCGCGCTGGCCCAGGGCCGCACGGACTGCGGTCTCCTGAAGGAAGGCATGCGGGCGGATCTGCTGCTGCTGGACACCTCCGGGCCGCAGTGGTGCCCGGCCTCGGATCTCATGAGCCATCTGGTCTATGCCGCCTCCGGCAGCGACGTCGTCATGACGGTCTGCGACGGAGAGATATTATATAAGGAAGGCGAGTTCACGCGCATCGACATCGAACGGGTGAAGGCGGAGGCCGAAAAGGCCTACCGCGGCATCCTGCGTGAGCTGGAGCAGTAAACGCAATTGACGCAGGAAACGAAGAAAACATTTTTGCAGGGCGCGGTCATCCTGGGCGCGGCGGGGCTGGTCATCAAGGGCCTCGGCGCGGTCTTTCGCATCCCGCTGGGCAACATCATCGGCGACACGGGCATGGGCTATTATCAGACGGCCTATCCGGTCTACGTGATGCTGCTGATCCTTTCCAATTCCGGCTTCCCGGTGGCGATCTCCCGCATGGTCTCCGAACGGAGCGCCCTGGGCAATCACTACGAGGCCTATCGGGTCTTCCGCATCGCGACCGTCCTCCTGGGCGCCATCGGCCTTGCTTCCGCGGCCGTGCTCTTCTTCGGCGCGGGCTTTCTGGTGCGGATCAGCGGCAATCCGAACGCGCAGCCTGCCATGATGGCCATCGCGCCGGCCCTGCTCTTCGTGCCGATCATGGCCTCCTACCGGGGCTTTTTCCAGGGCCAGCAGGACATGCGGCCCACCGCGGTCTCCCAGATCGTGGAGCAGTTCTTTCGCGTCTTTGCCGGGCTGACGCTCTCCGTCCTCCTGCTGCGCGTCGGGCTGCCCTACGCGGCGGCCGGCGCCTCCTTCGGCGCGACGGCCGGCTCCATCGCGGGGCTCCTGACCGTCGGCTTCCTCTTCCTGCGCCGCAAGGGCGAGATCATGGAAAAGGTCCGGGGCGATCAGCAGCGCAGCCGGGAGAGCGGCGCGAGCATCCTGAAGACCATCTGCCTCATCGCCATCCCCATCACCATCGGGGCGGCGATCATGCCCATCATGAACGTCATCGATCTGGCCATCGTCATGCGGCGCCTGCAGGGCGCAGGCTTCAGCGCCGCGGAGGCCAACAATCTCTACGGCCAGCTGACCGGCTTCGCGGGCCCGATGATCAACATCCCGCAGGTCCTGACCCAGGCCATCGCCATGAGCATGGTGCCCGCGGCGGCCGCCGCCTTCCGGCAGCAGGACCAGCCGCTGCTGCACCGCAACGTCCA
>JAEELK010000086.1 GCA_016282655.1 Bacillota bacterium
CGAGGTCCGCTACGCCGTGCTCTCCGGGCCTTCCCACGCGGAAGAGGTGGGGCGCATGCTGCCGACCACCGTGGTCTCCGCCTCGAACGATCCCGCCCTGGCCGAGTACGTGCAGGACGTCTTCATGACGGAGCGCCTGCGCATCTACACGAACGACGACGTGACCGGCGTGGAGCTGGCCGGCGCGCTGAAGAACATCATCGCGCTCGGCGCGGGAATCTCGGACGGCATGGGCTTCGGAGACAACGCGAAGGCCGCCATGATGACCCGCGGCATCACGGAGATCACGCGCCTCGGTGTGCGCCTCGGCGCGAAGGCCTCCACCTTCGGCGGGCTGGCCGGCATCGGCGACCTGATCGTCACCTGCACCTCCATGCACAGCCGCAACCGCCGCTGCGGCATCCTGATCGGCGAAGGGATGGAGCCGGAGGAGGCCGTCAAGAGCGTCGGCATGGTCGTGGAGGGCTTCTACACCACGGAGGCCGCCTACGAGCTGGCCAAACGCGCCGGCGTGGAGATGCCCATCACGGAAGCCATCTACAACGTCCTGAAGGGAAAGCTCAGCGCGAAGGACGCCGTGCCGCTGCTCATGGGACGCGAGAAGAAGTCGGAGATCGAGCTCTTTTAAGGAATCGACGCGCGGCGCAAAAAATCTGTGCAAGTGCATGAGGATTCCTGTATAATATAAATATCCCCTTAAAATCTGTCGTTTTGCGTGAAAGGAGAACTGCAATGGGACTGATCAAAGCGATCGCCGGCGCGGCAGGCGGAGTCCTTGCCGATCAATGGCGTGAATACTTCTACTGCGAAGCAATGCCCGCGGACGTGCTGGCCACGAAGGGCATCAAACGCGCTTCCGGCCGCTCCAGCAACACCAGGGGTTCGGACAACATCATCTCCAACGGTTCCATCATCGCCGTCGCCGACGGACAGTGCATGCTGATCGTCGAGCAGGGCAAGGTGGTGGACGTCTGCGCAGAGCCCGGTGAATACGTTTACGATACCTCCACCGAGCCGTCCATCTTCTACGGTAGTTTGGGCGAAGGCATCAAAGAGACCTTCAAGAACATCGGCAAGCGTTTCACCTTCGGCGGAGAGCCCCCGAAGGACCAGCGCGTTTATTACTTCAACACCAAGGAGATCATCGGCAACAAGTACGGCACCCCCAGCCCCATCCCGTTCCGCGTGGTGGACGAGCGGGCCGGCATCGACATCGACGTCAACATCACCTGCTTCGGCGAATACAGCTACAAGCTGGTGAACCCGCTGCTCTTCTACACCAACGTCTGCGGCAACGTGGAGTCCGAATACAGAAGAGACGCCATCGACAGCCAGCTGAAGAGCGAGTTCCTCACCGCGCTGCAGCCCTCCTTCTTCGTGGTCGGCAGCAACAAGATCCGCTATTCCGAGCTCCCCGGCCATACGCAGGAGCTGGCGGACGCCATGCGCGAAGAGATGAAAGCCCAGTGGAGCGAGCTCCGCGGCATCGAAGTCGTCAAGATCGGTGTGTCCTCCGTCAGAGCCACCGAGGAAGACGAGAAGATGATCAAAGAGCTGCAGAGAAACGCGGCTTTCATGGATCCCACCCGCGCGGCTGCCTACATGGTCGGCTCCACCGGTACCGCCATGCAGACCGCGGCTGCCAACGAGGGCGGCGGCGGCGCCATGGGCGCGTTCATCGGCATGGGCATGGCCGGTCAGGCCGGCGGCGGCATCAACGCCCAGAACCTCTTCCAGATGGGCCAGCAGCAGGCGCAGCAGGCTCAGCAGGCGCAGGCGCCTCAGGCCCCGCAGGGCGGCGCGGCTCCCATCAGCTGGACCTGCTCGTGCGGCACCGTGGCCACCGGCAAGTTCTGCACCAACTGCGGCAAGGCCAAGCCGGAAGAACCGCAGACCTGGACCTGCGAGTGCGGCGCCGCCAACAAGGGCAAGTTCTGCAGCAACTGCGGCAAACCCAAGCCGGCAGGCGTTCCCCAGTACAAGTGCGACAAGTGCGGCTGGGAGCCCAAGGCCGGAGAGCCTCTGCCCAAATTCTGCCCCGAGTGCGGCGATCCCTTCGACGACGGCGATCTGGTGAAATAAATGTTCAAACGAAGAGCGCCGGCAGACAGCGGCTTTCTGCTCAGCTTTCTGATCAATCTGGCCCTGCGGCCGGAATGGCTCGCGCTGGCGCTCATCCTCTTCATCCTGCACAAGGTCTTCGGCTGGCCGGCCTATTTCGCCCTGCTGGCCCTGGCCGCCTGGGTGCTCGTGTCCTTCGGCATCACGCTGGTGCTCTCCCTGGTCTGCCGGGGAGACAGCCCCACGCTGAACACGCCCGGCTCCCAGACCACCTCGGAGCGGCTGCGGAAGCGGCAGCTGGAGGCGGAGCGGCAGGAAGAAGAGGAGCGATAAACGGAGATCCGAGAACGGCGGCAGGGCTTCCTTCCGCTGTTCTCTGTCTATCCGCTTCATTCAGGAGGATATCATGGGTCTTTTTGACAAGAAATTCTGCGACATCTGCGGAGAGAAGATCGGGCTTCTGGGCAACCGCAAGCTGGACGACGGCAATCTCTGCAAAAACTGCGCGGCAAAGCTCTCGCCCTTCTTCAGCGAACGGCGCCATTCCACGGTCGAACAGATCCGGGAGCAGCTCGCCTACCGCGAGGCGAACCGCGACGCCGTGGCCGCCTTCCACTGCACCCGCACGCTGGGAGACCGCACCAAGGTCTATCTGGACGAGGATGCCGGCAAATTCATGGTGACTTCCGCCGGAGACCTGAACAAGGCCAACCCGGACGTCATCGACTGCTCGGCCGTCACGGGCTGCCGGATCGATACGGAAGAGAACAAGACCGAACTGAAGCACAGAGACCGGGACGGCAAGGAGATCAGCTTCAATCCGCCGCGCTACGAGATCTCTTACGACTTCTACATCGAGATCACGGTGAACCATCCGTACTTCGACGAGATCCGCTTCCAGCTCAACGACAAAGAGATCGACAGCAAGGACATGGTCGGCTACGAGAACTGCAAGGCGCTCGGCGAAGAGATCAAAGCGGCGCTCTCCGGCGCCCGCGAGAGCGCGCGGCAGGCCGCGGCGCCCAAGGCTGCCGTCGTCTGTCCCCGCTGCGGCGCCAGCACCATCCCTACGGCGGACGGACGCTGCGAGTACTGCGGCGGCGCGCTCGGGAACTAAATCAAAAGCAAAAGGAGATCATTCATCATGGCAGAAGAAAAAAAGGCCGGCGTAAAGGAAAAGAGCAAAGGCTTTTTCGGTGAGTTCAAGACCTTCGTTTCCAGAGGGAACGTCATGGACATGGCCGTCGGCGTCATCATCGGCACCGCGTTCACGGCCATCGTCAACTCGCTGGTGAGCGATATCGTCATGCCCATCATCAGCCTGCTGGTGGGCGGCGTCAACTTCAACGATCTGAAGATCGTCATCCACGAAGCCACGGAAGAGGCGGCCGAATCCGCCATCTGCTACGGCAGCTTCATCCAGCACATCATCGACTTCCTGCTGATCGCGCTGGTGGTATTCTGCGTGGTCAAGTCCATCAACAACATGCACAAGAAGGAAGAGGAAGAAGCGCCCGCCGAAGAGCCGGCGCCCGAAGAGCCCGCAGAGGAGATCCTGCTCCTGCGGGAGATCCGGGATTCTCTGCAGAAATAAGACCTGCACAGGTCAGGCATGAGAACGCGGCCCGCGCCGGAGAGCGCGGGCCGTCGCTTCTCTGCGGCAGAGGGCGGCGCGCGGCCCCGCCCTGCGCCGCGCGGCACGCGGAAAGGAAACGGAGCACATGAGAGCAGCGCAACAGAGCCCCCTCGGGATCTATCTGCACGTTCCTTTTTGCGCGGCGAAGTGCCGCTACTGCGACTTCCTCTCCTTTGCCGGCAGCGACGCCGGACTGCGCGCGCGCTATGTGGAAGCGCTCCGCGCGGAGATCCGCGCGCGCGGAGAGGGACAGGCGGCGGACAGCGTCTTTTTCGGCGGCGGCACGCCCTCGCTTCTGGAGCCGGAAGAGATCGCATCGCTCCTTGCCGCGCTCCGCGAAGCATATCAGATCCTGCCGGACGCGGAGATCAGCATGGAGGCCAACCCCGGCACCGTCGACGCGTGGAAGCTCTCCGCTTACCGGAGCGCCGGGATCACGCGCCTCAGCCTCGGCGTGCAGAGCTTTGACGACGCCCTGCTCGCGCGGATCGGGCGCATCCACAGCGCAAGACAGGCGGAGGAGGCAGCGGAGGCCGCCCGCGCCGCCGGCTTCGAAAACCTGAACCTGGACCTGATCTTCGCCCTCCCGGGGCAGAGCCTGGCGGACTGGGAGCGCACGCTCCGCAGGGCCATCGCGCTCGCGCCGGAGCACGTCTCCTTTTACGCGCTGCAGATCGAGGAGGGGACGCCTCTCTGTGAGGCGGTCCGCCGCGGCGAGGAACGCCCGGTGCCGGAGGAAACGGACCGCGCCATGTATCACCTGGCGCTGCGCCTCCTCGCGGAAGCGGGCTATGAGCCCTATGAGATCTCCAACGCCGCAAAGCCCGGCTTTGCCTGCAGGCACAATCTGAAATACTGGTCCTTTCAGGACTACATGGGCCTTGGCCTCGGCGCGGCCTCCTTTCTGAACGGCGTTCGCCTGAAGAACACGGAGGAGCTCTCCGAATACCTCGCCGGCCGTTTCGAGGCGGAGCGGCACGAAAACAGCCTCTCGGACAGCATGGCGGAGTATCTCTTCACCGGCCTGCGGAAGCGCGAGGGGATCTCCCTCGCGGCCTTCGAAGAACGTTTCGGGCGCTCGGTGGAGGAGATCCACCCGGGCGTCCTGGAAAAACACCTGAGATCCGGCCTTCTGGAACGGAACGGCGCGCGAGTCTTTCTGACGGAGCGGGGCCTGGACCTCGCCAACACCGTCCTCTGCGACCTCATCTAGATTCTTTTTGAACTGTTGGAAACTGACTATGCGAGCGAAAACAAAACTTCTGATCCTGCTTCTCATCTTCA
>JAEELK010000087.1 GCA_016282655.1 Bacillota bacterium
CTCCGTGGAATGATCCGCTTTCATACAGGAGCAGGGCGCGTGCCGATCGGCACGCGCCCTGCTCCTGTATGAAAGCGGATCATTCCACGGAGATGATGTAGTAATAGACCGGCTGACCGCCGTCCACGAGCGTGACCTCCACGTCGGGGAAGGCGAGGGAAAGCGCCTCATGCAGCGTCTTCGCGTCCTCCGGCTGGACGTCCTGTCCGGTGTAGATCGTGATGAATTCCGGCTTGAGCTTTTTGATGGATTTGCACAGCTGCTTTGCCAGCACCTTCTGCTGGCTCCAGGAGCCAAGAAGCGCGCCGTCCATGAGCCCGAGATACTCTCCGGCCTTGATTTTGCGGCCGTCAAAGACACTGTCGCGGGCGGCGTAGGTGACGAGGGCGGTGTGGACGCCGCCGATGATCTCGTTGAAGGTGGCGGTGAGCTGCCCGGCGTCAGCGGCGTCGTCCATGTTCAGCATGGCGGTGATTCCCTGGGGGACGGTCTTTGTCGGGATGACGATGACGTTTTTCTCCGTCAGGGGGGCGCACTGCTCCGCAGCCATGATGATGTTCTTGTTGTTGGGGAAGACGAAGACGGTGTCGGCGGGGGTGCGGTTGATCTCCCGCAGGATGTCCTGCGTGGAGGGGTTCATGGTCTGGCCGCCGGTGACGATGCGGTCACAGCCGAGGTCCCGGAAGATCTGCGCCAGCCCTTCGCCCGCGCAGACGGCCACGAAGCCGCAGGGCTTCTCCGCCGGGGCGATCTCCGGCTCGGCGGGGGGCGCCGGCTCCGGCTGCGGCTCCACCAGCGCGTCGTGCTGGGTGCGCATGTTCTCGATGTTCGCGACCTCCAGCGTGCCGTATTTCTGGGATTCCGTCAGCGCGCTGCCCGGGATGTTGGTGTGGACATGGACCTTGAAGACCTCGTCGTCCTCGGTGATGACCAGACTGTCGCCGATGCTGCCCAGATAGGCGCGGAAGGGGGTCAGATCCACGTCTTCGCCGGCCTTGCGGACGATAAAGACGGTATCATAGGCAAAGGTGATCTCCTCGGAGCTGAATTCACCGAAGACGGAGTGGTCGTCGTGCTCGTCGGTCTTCGACTGCGTGATGCTGCCGGAGACCACGCGGCCCTGCAGGGAGCCGAGAAAGGCGTCCAGGATCGTGACGTAACCCTTTCCGCCGGCGTCCACCACCCCCGCGCGCGCGAGCACGGGGTTCTGCTCCACGGTCTTCTCCAGCGCCTCCGCGGCCGCGCCCAGCGCCCGCTCCAGCATGCCTTCCATGGTGTCATGCCCCTTGCTGTAATCCACCGCGGCGGTGGTCGCAACGCGGGACACCGTCAGGATCGTGCCCTCCGCAGGCTTCATCACGGCCTTATACGCGGCGTCCACGCCGTCGCGCATGGCGGAAGCCAGCTCACGGGCGGTGGCCTCGGACTTGCCCTTCAGCCCTTTCGCGATGCCGCGGAAGAGCAGAGAGAGGATGACGCCGGAGTTGCCGCGGGCGCCGCGCAGCATGGCGGACGCGGCCTTGTCCGCCGCGACGGCAATGTCCGGCTCCTTCAGATTCCGAAGCTCGGAAGCGGCGGCAGAGACCGTCAGAGTCATATTGGTGCCGGTATCTCCGTCAGGGACCGGGAAAACGTTCAGCTCGTTGATCGCCTGTTTGTTGGTTTCCAGCGCCTCATACGCGCACAGCAGCATCTCGGTGAACTGCGCGCCGTTGATCGTTTCTTTCAACTTGTTACCTCCGCATCGCCCCGCGTCCGGCGCGGATCGGACCGCGCCGCGGGCGTTTCTCTATCTCTCGCAGATTGCCGTCGGTCAATTGGCCATCACGGAATCAACGTAAACATCCACAGCCCTGACCGGGACGCCGGTGGCCTCGCTGACCTTGTAGCTGACCTCCTTGATGATGCTCCTCGCGATCACGGCAATGTTTACGCCGTAGTCCACTGCGATATGCAGCGCGATGGAGACTGCGCCCTCTTCGTGGAAGGTGACGGAGACACCCTTGGACATGGATTCTTTGCGGAGGAGCTGGTACAGACCGCTTTCCTTTGCCTTGCCGACCATGCCCTTTACGCCGAAGCATCTCGTGGCTGCGTCCCCGGCAATGGTGGTGAACACCTCGCTGGAGATACTGACGCTGCCGCCGTCGTTCAGGATTTTAACCATAGTGGACGCCTCCTTGGCTCAAAGTGAAATATATTATACATCAACAAGAGAAAAACCACAAGTATAATTCGCTGACTGCCTCGCAGGGGAGATTATGCAGGTTGACCAAGAGTTTTCACGTTTTCTTCAACAGATTTCTCTAAGCAGATGGGATCTATGCGGACCCACCTCACAGCGGCCCTTTTCGCCTCCCTTCGCCCTAGACAAAACGCACTTCGTATGATACACTATTCTGGCAATCGAATAAACATTTATGAAAATCAACAACAATACTGCGCGCTAACCGGCGCGCAAAGAGGAGGAAATTGCATGGCAGGAACATTCAAAACCATGGACGGCAACACCGCCGCCGCCCATGTTTCCTATGCATTCACCGAGGTGGCAGGCATCTATCCCATCACACCGTCCAGCCCCATGGCGGACTGTGTGGACCAATGGGCCGCCGCCGGGCAGAAAAACATTTTCGGGCACCCGGTGCGCATCATGGAGATGCAGTCCGAGGCCGGCGCCGCCGGAACGGTGCACGGCAGTCTCAATACA
>JAEELK010000088.1 GCA_016282655.1 Bacillota bacterium
GAGGACGGCTGCGAGCAGCGCCGCCGGATGCAGCGCCGCCGGATAGCCGCCGTTCCGGCGCCCGCGCAGCGCGCGGACGAGCGCGAGCGCGAAGGGCAGAAGGCAGAGCAGCAGCGGCAGGAAGGCCGCGCGCAGCGTCGTGCCGAGCGCCCAGCCGAAGTTCTCGATGGCGTCTCCGCCCATGCCCAGCATGGCGACGCTGAAGAGCGATCCGAAGATATGGTAATAGAAAATCTGCGCGCCGTAAAAGAAGGTGAGCAGGCCCATCAGCAGCAGGCGCGGCAGCGGGTTGCAGCGCGGTGCGCGGCCCTTCCAGTCCGTGAGCGCCGCGCAGAACGCCGCCTCCGCGGGCAAAAAAAGCAAAAACCAGGCGCCCCGCCCCGCGCCGGCAGCCGTCTGCCAGCGCAGCAGCAGTTCCCAGTAGAGCAGCGCTGCGCCGTAAAGCAAAAGCGAGAGCAGCATCGCCCGCAGGCCGCTCCCGCGCTTCGTTTCGATCTGTGTTTCCGAACTGTCCTGTATCATGCTTCGTTCCGATCAGTCGTGCACTTCCAGACGCCCTTCCACGTGCGCGTCCAGGCCGTCGTGCGTGCTGAAGTATTCTTCTATGATGTTGTTCATGGAGCTCGCGATCATCTGCGGCGGCATGTTCTCTTTGACCTCTGCCAGGGGCACGCCCAGGAACTCGTCGAAGTTCCGGTAGTGATAATCCAGCATGGCGATCTTCAGCCGCATCTCGTCCGTCACGTCGGCGCCGCGGAAGCGCAGCTCCTCGATGACGCGCCGGCTCCTGTCGTATTTGATCCGCACGCCGCTGGAGAACTGATAGAACTCGGTCTCGCCCAGCCAGGCGTCGTCCCGCAGGATGTGCTGCACCATGCGGCGCCACTGCGCGCCGGTGACCTCCAGCATCCAGACGCAGTCGTCGAAGGGCGTGGTCTCCATGATGTCCTGATACTCCACGATGGGGCCAAGCTCCTGCTTCCGGATGCTGCCGGAGCCGAGGAGCATGATGTCGAAGCTGCTCTCCGCCTGCATGGCGTCCGCGTAGAGGTTGCCGATCTCGCTCTCCTGCTCGCGGGACGGATGCGTCAGCTTGCGCGCGAGGCGGGTGATGACACGCTTGTACTTGCTGTCCGTCTCCGTGCGATAGCTGTCGATGAGCTCTTCCATCAGCGGATCCGCGGTGACCGTGGCGTCGTCGAGGGGGACCGGCTGCCAGCGGAAGCTCGCGATCTTATTCTCTTTTTTATCGATCTCCAGATCGATGCGCCCGACCTGCTCCGTCCCGCAGCCGGCCTGCACGATGGGGATGCCGTTCACCCAGACGGGCTCTTCCAGGAAGGTGTGGGAGTGGCCGCCGATGATCAGGTCCACGCCCCAGGCCGGATCCAGCATGGCCGCCAGCTCCTTGTCCTTCTCGATGCCGATGTGGGTCAGGAGGACCGTCAGATCCGTCTGGATGGTGCGGTAGTTGTCGCAGAGGACCCGGACCGTGCGGACCGCCTCCCGGAGGTCGATGCAGCTGCCGATCAGCTTTTCCTTCTTCGTGACGAAGAGGACGTCGGCGGTGAGCAGGCCGATGAAGAGGACTTTCAGGCCGCCGACCTTCAGGTTCAGGAAGGGCTTGAAGAGCCTGGTGTTGTTCATGGTGACGTAAAGGTCGGCGTTGATCAGCGGGAACCTGGCGCATTTCTCCAGGAAGAGCAGATGCGCCAGCCCGTAGTCCACCTCGTGATTGCCCAGCGTGGCGACGTCCGGGCGCAGGCTGTTCATCAGATCGATGGTGGACAGGCCCTGATATTCGGAATCGATGACGGAGCCGTGGAACATGTCGCCCGCCACGGCGTAGATCACGTTCTGTTCCTCCCGGCGGACCTGCTCCACGTAGCCGGCGAGCAGGCTCAGGCCGCCGCGCTTCCTTCCGTTCTCCTCCGTCGGCAGAAAGGCGCCGTGCATGTCGTTGGAATGCAGGATGGTCAGTTTTTCTGTCCCTTTCATGGTGCTCCTCTCTTCTCCGGAGGTCCCGGAGCGGGCGCCGGCCGGCGCCGCGTTATTCCGTCAGATCCGCCAGTTGAAAATCCAGGGCCTTGCGGAGCTCCGCCGGCGAGAGCTCCACCTGATAGCCGATGCGGCCGGCGCTGAAGATGATCTCTTCAAAGTCTTCCGCGCTGCGGTCGATGACGGTCGGAAACGGCTTTTTCATGCCGAGCGGCGAGCAGCCGCCGTGCACGTAGCCGGTAAGCGGCAGAAGTTCCTTCTGCGGGATCATCTCCACGCTCTTCTCCCCCACCGCCGCCGCGGCTTTTTTCAGATGCAGCGAGGCCGCCACGGGGATGACAAAGACGTAGTGCGCCTTGCTGCGGCCGACGGTGACCAGCGTTTTGAAGACCCGCCCTTCCGGGAGCCCCAGAAGCCGCGCCATCTCCACCCCGCTGAGCGCTTCCTTCATCTCCGCGTGATGCGCCCGGTATTGCGCGCCCTTCTGTTCCAGCAGGCGCATGGCGTTTGTCTTTTCTTCTTTTTTCGCCACGGCTCAGCCCTCCAGGACGAGGCTCAGGCGGCGCAGCGCTTCCTCCAGCTGTGCCGTCGGCAGCGCCAGATTCATGCGGATGCTGTTCGGGCAGAGGAAGGGCTCGCCGTCCTGCCAGTCCACGCCCTGCCGGAAGCCGCGCCGCAGCAGCTCCTGCAGCGTGCAGCCGTGCGCCTTCAGCCAATCTTGGCAGTCCAGATAGAACATATAGGTGCCCTGCGGCATGGCCGCGGAGACGCCCTGCCAGCGGTCCCGCACCCATTCGTAGGCCAGCGAGGCGTTCCTCTGCAGGACCTGCAGCAGTTCCCCGAGCCAGGCCTCCCCTTCCGCCGAATACGCGCCCAGAAGCGCGTACATGGAGAGGATGTTCTGATGATTGTAATGCGTCTGCTGCGCGATGCTCCGCACCTTTTCCCGCAGCGCCGGATCGTCGATGAGGTGATAGCTGCCCACCATGCCCGCCAGATTGAAGGTCTTGGTCGGCGCGCAGAACGTAACGGTCCGCCCGGCGGCATCGCCGGAGATGCTGCGGGTCGGGATCTGCGTATGGCCCGGCAGCACTAGGTCCGCCCAGATCTCGTCGGAGAGGACGGTCAGATCATAGCGGCGGCAAAGGTCCATCAGCGCTTCCAGCTCCGCCCGCTCCCAGACGCGGCCGGTCGGATTGTGCGGCGAGCAGAAGATGAGCAGGCGGATCTCATGCGCGCGGATCAGGGCTTCCATCTCGTCCGGATCCATGCGCCAGATGCCGGCGGCGTCGCGCTTCAGGGCGCTGTGCACGGCCTCGATGCCGAGATCCTCCAGGACGTGGGTGAAGCCGATGTAGGCCGGGCTGTGGAGCAGCACCTTGCCGCCCGGCGGCAGCAGGGCGCGCAGCGCGCTGGAGAGCGCGCCCAGAACACCGTTCTCGTAGCCGATGCTCTCCTTCTCCGGACGCAGTCCGAAGCGGCGCTCATGCCAGTTCTGAATGGCTTCAAAATACTCTTCGCGCGGAAGAAAATAACCGAAACACGGGTGCGCCAGCCGCTTCGCGACGGACGCCTGCACCGCGGGACAGGTGGCGAAGCCCATGTCCGCCACCCACATGGGGATGCGGTCTTCTATGCCCGGCGCCAGCGTGATGCCCTTTCGGGAGATGTGGTCCGCCGGCGGCTCTGCCGCGATGGAATCCAGCCCGCGCCGGTCTATGACGCTCTCAAAATC
>JAEELK010000089.1 GCA_016282655.1 Bacillota bacterium
CAGAAAAATAGGAGGTGCTGAAAATGGACCAGATCGATGTAAAAATTTTGGAAGAGCTCCAGCAGAACGCAAGAATTTCTCTCTCCAGTCTGAGCCAGAACGTCAATCTCTCGCTTTCCGCGGTCAGCGAGCGTCTGCGGCGTCTGAACGCCTCCGGCGTAGTCAAGACCTATACCGCGGTGCTGGATCACAAAGCGCTGGGCAAGGACCTTTCCGTCCTCATGAGCCTCAGTCTGGAGACCATGGATCACACCCAGGCCTTTCTCGACTACGTCATGCAGGAGGACGAGATCCTGGAGTGCCACGACATCACGGACGGCTTCGACTACGTGCTGAAGATCATCACGAAGAATACGGATTCGCTGGAGCGGATCATGCAGAACATAAAGGGCATCGTCAAGATCAAGCGGACCGAGGTGAACATCATCCTCTCCACGCCGAAGCTGCGCTACAGCGTGGTGCCGACTGCAGATCAGACGCCCGCTTCCGGACAGAAAGGAGGCAGGCTATGATAGATATTACTCGCATCGAAAGAAAGGAGAATGCAACATGAGTAAAAGAAGATACTTTGCCTTGTTCCTGACGCTGCTCCTGGCCGTCCTGGCCCTCAGCGCCTGCGGCAGCAGCAGCGCGGAAGGCGACAGCACGGAGCCCCAGTACATCTCGGCCGCCCAGCTGAAGGACCGGATCGAGAACGGCGACTCCCTGCTCTTCCTGGACATCCAGTCCGCGGATGATGCCAAGCACTTCACCGTCGGAACGGAGAAGATCGCGGTCAAAGGCGAGCCGCTGGAGACCGAAGGACAGAAACAGGCGGTCAAGGGCAACGAGGCCAGACTCACCGGCAGCGCGCCGATCATCCTGGTCACCAGCGACGGCGGGGACGCGGCGCTGACGCTCAGAGACATGCTCGTCGCGGACGGCATCAAGGCCGAAAGGATAATGATCCTCGAAGGCGGCATGGCTGCCTGGACCTATCCGGACTACATCTAGATCATTCACCGAAGACGATGCTTTCCCGCGATGCGGGTCGCGGAGAAGCAGAAGAGGAGGACGGCAGCGCCGTCCTCTTTTTTTCGGCGCAGAAGAAGTTCGGATGTCCGGGGAGCGCGCGGCACCTCCGAGGATCATGGCGAAAGGATAGATCAGAAAGCCCCGCCCGGTCTCGAGCGGGGCTTTGCATTGCCCAAAGTATACTATAGTGTTCCGCAAAAAAGAAGGGGAAAGCGAAAGATCGTCGAAATTATTTGAACAAGTGGACCGCTTTGTTACTTCTTTTTCTTATTCTTGTTCTTCTGCGCCTTTTCTCTGGCTTCCACTCTGGCGTTCTCGTCGCGGATGGCGCGGGAGACGCTGGCAAGCTCGCGGCTCTTGGCGAGCACGGAGGGAGAGATGCGGCCGCCGTGCGCCTTGACGGAGCCCCTGCGGCTGACGCGCTTCACGTCGTCCTGATCGGAGAAGACCTCCTGCTCCGCCCTGCTCTCCAGCTTCTGCTGGTAGGCACCGTATTTTCTGGCGATGCGGGCCTTTTCCTTTTCGGTCTTGGCCACGATGTCCTCCACGGAACGGCCGGTGCGCTTGGCTTCTTTGTACGGATTGACGCTCTCGACCTCGCCCTTCATCTCCATGGCCTTGCGGACCTGGCGCTTGGTGTCGAAGACGCCGAAGACCAGGATGGCGCCCATCATGACGACCATGAGCAGCATATTGATGTTGTTGTCGTGCGAGGTGTTGCGGCTCTGGAAGACGATGGTCTCGGTGCTGCCGAGGGTGTTGCCGGCGTCGCTGACCATGGAGGCGTCGATCTGGACGGAGTATTCGGTCTTGGACGTGAGCTCCTCTTTGACGATGAGCCAGACTTCGTTCGGATACTTTTTGGCATCATAGGTGGGCGTGAGGGTGAGGGCGTTGCCTTCGCTGTCCTGCATGGAGAAGCAGCCGGCGTTGGCCTGCTGGGTGCTCTCGGCGCTGATGGGCTCGTTGAAGCGCAGCTTCACGGCAACGTTCTGCAGGGTGGTGCTGTTGCTGCCCGCTTCCGGAGAGCTGCTCTCCAGGCTCAGTCCGCCGGCGAAGCAGACGCTCGTGCTGAGGAGCAGCGCGAGGATGAGGATCGCGGCAAGACCGTATTTTCTGAAACCTTTCATACTTCCTCCCGATGTTTTATTTCGTTGTCCGCTTTTCGGCGCGGAGCATTCGAAAGAATTCTTTGAGGATCTGTCCGCAGTCTTCTTCCAGAAGACCGCGGCAGACTTTGGCCTGATGGTTCAGGCGGGGGTCTTCCAGCAGGTCGAACAAGGAGCCGCAGGCGCCGGCCTTGGGGTCCATGACGCCGATGTAGACTTCTTCGATGCGGGCCAGCAGGATGGCGCCGGCGCACATGGCGCAGGGCTCGGCCGTAACGTAGAGGCGGCAGCCCGGCAAACGCCAGCCGCCGAGCTTTTTGCAGGCCTCGCCGATGGCGAGCATCTCCGCGTGCGCCCGCGGGTCTTTGCTGCTTTCGGTGCGGTTGTGGCCGCGGCCGACGATCTCGTCTCCGCGCACGATGACGGCGCCGATGGGGACCTCCCGGAGCGCCAGGGCCTTCCGCGCCTCCGCCAGGGCTTCATTCATATAGAAGGAATGGTCTGTGGCGCGTTCCGATGGCATGGCAAAAAAACCTCACTGGTCTGATAAGTTTACCACAGGCGAAAACGCTTTTCAATCACTTTCGCAGGCGCTTTTCCTTGCACTTTTTCAGCGGGATTGGTAAGATAACAGCATGTGGATCACCGTCGTCATCATAGTCTTGTTTGTTTTGTCCACGGCCCAGGGGCTCCGGAAGGGCTTCGTCGCCACGGTCCTGGAGACCGTCGGCTGGGCTCTGGCGCTGGTGATGGGCTTTGTCTGGCAGGGCCGGGCAAAGGCGCTTTTGATTGCGAACACGGACCTTCCGAAGACCATCGAGACCGCCGTTGCGAGCCGCATCCACCTGGAAGGACTGGAAGACGGCATCCTCAGCAAGCTGCCCCTCCTGCTGCAGCAGCGGGTGGACAACGTGGTGAGCGACAGCATCAGCAGCCTCACGGAGAGCATCTCCGGCTTTCTGAGCGAGCTCTTCCTGAGCATCCTCGCCTTCGTGGCCGTGGTGCTCGTGGTCAAGCTGGTGCTTTGGATCATCGGGCTCTTTTTCAGCAAGAAGAAGAAGGACGGCCTGCTCGGCGTGCTGGACAGCCTGCTGGGCCTGGCGGTCGGCCTCGTGCGCGGCGTGCTGCTGGTCTATCTCTTCCTCGCCCTGCTGGTGCCGCTGAGCACGCTCCTGGGCAGCGCGGAGATCACGGGCGCGCTGACCTCCTCCAACGTGGCGTCCACATTGTACGACAACAACCCCCTGCTGCTCCTGCTGGGAGATCTCTTCTGATCCTCCCCGCCAGATCTGCCCCCGTAGCTCAGAGGATAGAGCGTCGGTTTCCTAAACCGTGCGTCGGATGTTCGAATCATCTCGGGGGTGCCA
>JAEELK010000008.1 GCA_016282655.1 Bacillota bacterium
ATATCTGCGATCTCACGAAGCGATGTCAGGATCTTCATAAATCACCTTGTCGGCCAGATAGAGCTCGTCCTCCGGGCTCCGTTTGGCCGTTCCGAGGAAACGGCCGCGGCCGTAGACGCGAAAGACAGCGCCCTCGGCCGGCGCTTCTTCCAAAAGGTCGCGCGCTGCGAGACTGCCGCCGTGCAGATACCAGGGAACGCGTTCCTCTTTCAGCTCCAGCCGCCCCAGATGCCCGAGCGCGAAGTCGAGCGGCAGGAGATGCGCGGCCGGGTCCGCGGCGAGCGCCTCGAGCGTGACGGTGTTCTCCAGGCGGAAGGCGCCGC
The DNA here is from genome assembly GCA_016282655.1 of Bacillota bacterium. GTDB lineage: Bacteria > Bacillota > Clostridia > Peptostreptococcales > Anaerovoracaceae > JAEELK01. The sequence continues at coordinate 324 of JAEELK010000008.1, forward strand.
TCGCCGTGCGGAGCAGGAAGCTCATGGCGGCGCCGCAGCCGAGCGCTTCGCCCAGATCGGAGACCAGGGAGCGCACGTAGGTCCCGGCGCTGCAGCTCACGTGAAAGAGCATGCGGCCCTCCTCCGGCCAAAGGCGCGCGAGGCGCGCGTCATAGACCTCCACGGGCCTCGGCTTCACTTCCACCTGCTGCCCCTTGCGGGCGTATTCGTAGAGCTTTCTCCCCTGCACCTTTACGGCGGAGTACGCGGGCGGCAGCTGCAGCTGCGGGCCGACCAGCCCCTGCAGCAGCGCCTTCGCCTCGTCTTCGCGCAGGACCGGAAAGGGCCGCGCTTCGATGAGCGGCTTCCCCCAGACGTCCAGGGTGTCCGTGGCGAGGCCGAGGCGCAGTTCGCAGAGATAGCTCTTGCGGTCTTTTTCCATATATTCGATGAGGCGGGCCGCCTTGCCCACGCAGAGCGGCAGAACGCCCGCCGCGTTGGGGTCCAGCGTGCCGGTGTGGCCGATCCGTTTGACCCCGAAGGCGCGGCGCAGCGCGTAGACGCAGTCGTGCGAGGTCATGCCGGGCGGCTTCAGCAGATCAACGATCCCGTCCTTCATCGGCGAATTCCTTTTCGATGGCGGCGCGCACGCGCGCGGCGGCTTCTTCCAGGCCGCAGCGCATGGTGCAGCCGGCGGCGCGCTTGTGTCCGCCGCCGCCCAGGGAGGCGGCTATGGCCGCGACGTCGACGTAGTGTTTGGAGCGCAGGCTGCATTTGACGCGGTCCGGCTCTTCCTTGATCAGAACGGCCAGCTCCACGCCGCGCACGCCGCGCAGGCGCTCCACGATGCGCTCCGTTTCGCTCATCAGAGCGCCGGTCTCCCGCAGCATCTCCTGCGTGACGCAGCTGAGGCTCGCCCAGCCGCCGCAGAGGTATTCCATGCGCTCGACGGCGATCGCCTCGATGGCGATCTGCTCCGGTCTGCAGTTCTGATAGATCTCGGTGGCGACCTTCACGCGGTCCATGCCGCTGTCGCAGAGCTCGGCCGCGGCGAGCAGGCACTCTTTGTTGGTGCTCTCGTACTGGAAATTGCCGGTGTCCGTGGCGAGGGCCGCGTAGAGCGCTTCGCCGCACTCCGCGTCGATCTCCCAGCCTGCGGCGCGGATCAGCAGGAAGACCAGCAGACCGGTCGCGGGCGCGTCCGGCTCGACCCAGTTCAGCGCGCCGAAGCAGGGATTGCCCTCGTGGTGGTCGATGTTGATCGTGTTCCTGCCCTTCTGATAGGACTCCACGCGCTTCTCGAAGCGGTAGAGCGCGCCGCAGTCCAGCGCGACGCAGAGGTCCGGCTCCTCCGGCAGCCCGCTCTCGCGGACGCAGTAGTTCCGGTCCAGAAAGCGCAGGTTCCCGGGGATCTCGTCCTCCAGCAGGATCTCCGCCCGCTTGCCCAGCCCGCGCAGGATGTGGCAGAGCGCGGCGGAGGAGCCGAAGGCGTCTCCGTCCATGCTCGCATGGGTGATGATGCGCACCGTGTCCGCCCCGTTCAGGGCGGACACGATCTCTTTCATGACGTTAGAATTCTTCCGTTCCATCCGTTTCTGTTTCCCCTTTGGGAATGTCCAGGCTGTCGATGACGGCGTTCATGTGCCTGCCGTACTCCATGGAGTGGTCGACCTTGAAGGCCAGCTCCGGCGCGTAGCGCAGCTTCACCTGGCGCGAGATCTCCCTGCGCACCAGTCCCTTCGCCGCGCCGAAGGCTTCCAGCACCTCCTGCTCGCGAGCCGCCTTTTCCGGGCTCTCGTCCGCCTCCGCGCCGAGGATGCTGAAGAAGATGGTGGCATAGCTGCCGTCCTCGCTCACCTCCACGGCGGTGATGCTGATCATGCCGCTGAGCCGCGGGTCTTTCAGCTGCTCCCGCAGGAGCATCTGGCTGAGGATGCGGCGGATCTCCTCCCCCAGCCTGCCTGCTCTGTATTTCATGCGGTCTAATCCCTTTCGATCTCTTCCATCGTGAAGGCTTCGATGATGTCGCCTTCTTTGATGTCGTTGTACTTTTCGATGCCGATGCCGCACTCAAAGCCGCTGGCGACCTCTTTGGCGTCGTCCTTGAAGCGCTTGAGCGAGGCGATCTTGCCCTCGTGGATGACGATGCCGTCGCGCAGCAGACGCACGTCCGCGTTGCGCTGCACCTTTCCTTCGAGCACGTAGGCGCCGCCGATGATGCCGATGCCGGGCACCTTGAAGGTGTTGCGGATCTCCGCCTTGCCCAGGATGACTTCCTTGTAGATGGGATCCAGCATGCCCTTCATGGCGGCTTCGATGTCCTCGATGATCTCGTAGATGACGCGGTAGCTTCTGATCTCCACGTTCTTCTCCTCCGCCATGACGCTGACGTTGGAGCTGGGACGCACGTTGAAGCCGATGATGATGGCGCCGGAGGTGGCGGCCAGCGTGACGTCGGACTCGGTGACCGTGCCGACCGCGCTGTGGATGATCCGGACCTTGACGTTCTCGTTCTGCAGCTTCTCCAGGGACTGCGTGAGCGCGCCCACGGAGCCCTGCACGTCCGCCTTGATGATCAGGTTCAGTTCCTTGACCTCGCCCTCCTGGATCTGGCTGAAGAGCTGCTCCAGCGTGACGGAGGCGTTCTTCGCGAGCACTTCCTCGCGCAGCTTGGCCTTTCTGTGCTCCGCGATCTCTCTGGCTTCCGAGGATTCCTTGACCGCGCGGAACTCGTCGCCGGCTTCCGGAACGTCCGTCAGGCCGAGGATCTCGACCGCGGTGGCCGGGCCTGCCTTGCGGATGGGTTCGCCCCTGTGGTTGTTCATGGCGCGGACCTTGCCGTAGCAGGTGCCCGCGACCACGGACATGCCGGGCTTCAGCGTGCCGTTCAGCACGAGCAGCGTGGCGACGGGGCCTCTGGCCTTGTCCAGCTTCGCCTCGATGACGGAGCCGATGGCCATGCGGTTGGGGTTCGCGCGCAGCTCCAGCACGTCCGCCTGCAGGAGGATCATCTCCAGCAGATCTTCGATGCCTTCGCCGGTCTTGGCGGAGACGGGAACGCTGATGACGTTGCCGCCCCACTCCTCCACGAGGATGCCGTGCTCCGTGAGGTCCTGCTTGACCTTGTCCGGATTCGCGCCGGGCTTGTCCATCTTGTTGATGGCGACGATGATGGGGACGCCGGCAGCCTTCGCGTGGCTGATAGATTCCACGGTCTGCGGCTTGACGCTGTCGTCCGCAGCGACGACCAGCACGGCGATGTCCGTGATGAGCGCGCCGCGGGCACGCATGGCGGTGAAGGCCTCGTGGCCCGGGGTGTCCAGGAAGACGATCTTCCGGCCGTCCTTGACGACTTCGGAGGCGCCGATGTGCTGCGTGATGCCGCCGGCCTCTCCGGCGGTGATGTTCGTCTTGCGGATGGCGTCCAGCAGGGAGGTCTTGCCGTGGTCGACGTGGCCCATGACCGTGATGATGGGCGGTCTGGGCTTCAGGTCTTCTTCCTTGTCTTCGAAGGTCTCGAAGCCTTCCTCGAGCTCTTCCTCTTCCACCTTGTCCACGACGATGTTGATGCCCATCTCCGCGCCGAGCAGCACGGCGGTGTCCTCGTCGATGTTCTGATTGATGTTGGCCATGATGCCCATCTTCATGAGCGCCATGATGATCTCGGAGCTGGAGCGCTCGATCTGCTCCGCCAGGCCCGCAACGGTGATCGGTACGTTGACCACCTTGCTGCCCTGGGGCAGGGATTCGAGATCGATGCGTTTGGCCGCTTCAGCCGCTTCTCTTTCTGCCATACGTTCCGCCTTGCTCTTGTGATTCTTCTTCGGGCCCGAAGGTCTCGCCATGGAGGCGTGTCCGTCTTCGAGATAACGCCCGTTCCTGTAGTCTTTGTTGTCGCGCTTGCCGCGCTCTCCGGGTCTGCCGCTCTTCTTGGCGGCGTTTCCTTCGCCCGGTCTGCCTTTCTTTTCGTCGCCCTTGCGCTGCCGCGGGTTCTGCTGCCCGCGGTCCGCGGCCGGCGCCGCGGCCTGGGGCTGTCCGGGACGGCCGCCCGTGCGGG
>JAEELK010000090.1 GCA_016282655.1 Bacillota bacterium
ATACTTTTCCGGGTCTCTGGCGCAGGCTTCCTCAGCCCAGGCCTGCCAGCGGCCGTCCGCGATCAGTTCGACGGGGCCGTCGTAGAGATACCAGACGCCCTGCTTGGTGATGCCGATGGGGCAGACCTCGAATTTGCTGCGGTCCACGGCATTGATGACGGACGTGGCGGAGAGACAGGAGACTTCGTGCTCGCCGGAGCGGCTGCCGAAGAGGATACCGAGACGGATCATGCGATTCAACCTTCTTTCTTTATCAGTTGCTCTTGCGAGGTTCCGGGGCTTCCCCCTTCTGCTGCGCTTCGTAGCGTTTGCGGCGTTCTTCTTTGATCTGCGCGGCCTGTGTGGAGACCCGCAGCAGCATCTCCAGATGCGCCCTGTCAAAATGATAGCGGCTGCGGCAGAACTGACAGGTGAGCTCTGCCTCTCCGTCCTCTTCGAGCAGGCGGCGCAGCTCGTCTGCGCCGAGCGTTAGCATCACCTGCTCCAGGCGCTCCATGGAGCAACCGCAGTGCCAGCGGATGTTGCGCTCCTCCAGCGCTGAAACGGAGAATTCGGCGGGCAGGGTGCCGAAGACTTTATCGAGCAGTTCCCGCGGACCGTCGCAGTCCTCCGCCAGGCGGCTCAGGGAGCCGAGCCCGGCCAGGGCGTTTTCCAGCGCCTCCGCCGCGCCGTCCACAGCGTCCGGCAGCATCTGCACGATGAAGCCTGCCGCCGCCTTCACGGGGCAGTCCGGCGCGGAGCTGACGCCCAGCGCGACCGAGCTGCTCTGCTGTTCCGAGAGGAAGAAATACATGGTGAGATCGTCCGCGATCTCGCCGCTGCTGAGGTCGATGCGCCCCACGTAGGGCTCCTTCAGACCGACGTCCTTGATGACGGTGAGCACGCCGATCCCGATCGCGCTGCCGACGTCCGGGCTTCCGTCCTCCTTGGGAGGCAGATCCAGCAGACGGTTGCTGATATAACCTTTCACGTCGCCGCTGCCGTAGGCGGTGGCAAGGATCTCCCGCGCCGGGCCGTCGCCCTTGAACTGCAGGGTGATCCTGTCTTTGGGCTCCTTGAGCATGAGGCCCATCAGGCCCGCGCCGGTGAGCACGCGGCCCAGGGCCTGGGTGGCCAGCGGGCTGGTCTCATGGATGCGGCAGGCCTCTGCCACGGCGTCGGTGCTCAGCGTCAGGTAAACGCGGAAGGATCCGCTCTGATCGATGGCGATGATGGAATTGTTCATAGTCCTTCTCTTTTCTGATGGATTTCTAATTGTAATATTATACATCAAAACCAGCGCTTTGGTATATAGGAAATGCCCGGAAGCGGCCGGATCCGCATTCTATCATAAATAGATTGAATGTTCACATTTGAAAGGGCGATTGGAAAAACGCACGCTTTTTTCGTACGATAAAGATAATGCGATCTATATGCATACCGGAGTGAACGTGAGTATGAGCAACATCACCATCAAACAGCTGGAAGTCCTGACCGCCATCGTCGAATGGGGCAACTTCACGGAGGCCGCAAAACACCTCTTCCTGTCCCAGTCTACGGTCAGCAGTCATTTGAATTCTCTGGAAAGTGCGCTTCGGGTCACCTTGTTTCACCGGGAATCCAAGAAGCACGTCACGCCCACCGAGGACGGCAGGCGTCTCTACTATTACGCGAAGGACGTGCTGCGCAAATGCAGCAGCATCGAAGAGCTCTTTCCGGGCGGCGAAGGCCGCGAACTGCTGATCGGCGCCTCTTCCGCGCCGGCCAAAGGCCTCCTGCCGAAGTACCTGACGCGCTTTGCCGAGCTCTACCCGGACAACCGCTGCGACATCCGCTGCGGAGACAGCGGACACGTGCAGCAGATGGTCGCCGAGGGCGACGTGCAGATCGGGCTGGTCGGCTGCAACGACGGCTGGCAGGCCCTGTTCTACGAGCCGATCGCAGAAGACCATCTCATCCTCATCACGGCGGCTCTGCCGCGCTTTCAAGAAATGAAACAGTCCAACCTGCTGGGCAGACAGCTTCTCGCCTGCGAGCCGCTCATCTGCCGGGAAGGCGGTTCCGGCACACAGAAGACCGTCAACGAGTATCTGAGCGAGTATGGGGCTCTGCAGGAGCCGCCGCGTCCCCGCTACTACGTCTCGGACCCCACCCTGCTGCAGGAGATGGTCGCCGCCGGCCTCGGCGTGGCCATCGTTTCCGCCCTTTCCGTGCAGGATCAGATCAAGAGCGGCCGTCTGCTCTGCTTTGAGCTGGAGCCCTATCCCACCATCCGCACCATCTACCTGATCACCCGCAAGCATACGCCCCTCGGACAGGCGGCGGAGGACTTTCTGAACATGCTGCGGCAGGACAACAAATAGCCATTTTCATTATCTTCTTCTCCTACATAAAGAGAGAGCAGCCCCGAAGGGCTGCTCTTTCTTTCTTGCAAAAGACGCTTCTATACCAGGAAGGTCTTCTTTGCCTCGTCCACCGCCTTATCGATGTCGCACTTGATGACGCCGGCGGGGTCGAGCTCCATGTCTGCAACGTACTGGTCGAATTCCGCGGAACTGCGGAAATAGTTCATGATGTTTCAACACGAACCCGCCCAGTTGTCCATCTCGCCGAGCGGAACGGTCAGGGCGATGAGGTCTTGCGGATAATAATTGGTCGGCTTGCCGTCGTGGATCTCGATGTGGATGGGCTCATCCGTGATCTTGCAGGCGGAATCCACCGTCACGTCTTCGTGGAAGGTGAAGGCCGCGCCGATGGCGTCGATGGCGCACATGGCCGTAAATTCTCTGCCGTCCGCCAGCTTCACGTGATGCCCCGTGGGGAGTGCGGAGACCGGATACGCGAAATTCACGTTCCGTTCCTCATCGATGACGAAGCCGTCCTTCGCGAGGAGGACTTCAAGGTCCGCCTTGTATTCTTCCTCGCTGATGCCAAGTGCCGCAAGCGCTGCGGGCATGTCCGCGTCCAGGTTGTAGGGACGCTGATTGTCCACGATGAAGTTGATGACGAAGAGCCGGATCCGATTCTGCGATTCATTAAACTTCTGATGGACGTTCTGTTTCCATTTTTCTTCCAATGGATTTGCACTCCTTCTTTTCTTGTCGCGTTTCGATTAGCAATGATCTATTTACAAAAGCACGTACAAATACGTTCTGTGCTTACAGGGTGATCACCTGATCCACACCTACGCCGCCGAGCGCAGCATAGACGTTGGGGAAGCAGCCGATGCCGGCGGGAGCGATCAGCTTCTTGTCGATCTCTCTCTGATAGCAGCAGCGGTCGCAGCACATCAGCAGCATGCCGGTCTTCTCAGCCAGAGCGGCCAGA
>JAEELK010000091.1 GCA_016282655.1 Bacillota bacterium
GGATCAGAAAGCGCATGTGTGGATCCCTTTCTTATGCTGCTTTAGAACATTTGTTCAACCCTTTTATTATACCTATTTCTTTTTATAGTGTAAAGTAGAAGATAAGAGTCGGGGCGCCGAGCGAAAGCGTCTGCGCAGCAAGAGCCCGGCGCCTCCGACTCATATACAATCGAATATTCAGAAAATACTTGTTCTTTTCTTTTCCGCTTGTTATAATTTGGTTTCACACGACAGCAGGTGCAGGCCGCGCGGCGGTCATCCGGCACCGACACAGGAGGTATGAGACATGACACCTACAGGACACGCTTTTCATCCCGAACACGTCGACAAGAGCGGCATCATCCAGGCCTCGCCCGAACAGCTGCAGGCGGAGAACCGCTTCATCAGCCACGTGGCGAAGCAGGCGCAGATCGTGGACCAGATCGATCCCGCCATGTACGATTACTATAACGTCAAGCGCGGCCTGCGCGACCCCAACGGCGCCGGCGTCGTGGTGGGCCTCACCCGCATCGGCAACGTGGACGGCTACCAGGTGGTCGGCGGACAGAAGGCCGCCATCCCCGGCAAGCTCTATTACCGCGGCATCGACATCGAGGACATCGTGCACGCCTGCTGGGAGGAGAACCGCTTCGGCTACGAGGAGACCAGCTATCTGCTGCTCTTCGGCCAGCTGCCCACCCAGGCCCAGCTGCTGGACTACATGAACGTCCTCGGCAGCCGCAGAGAGCTGCCGCCCGGCTTTGCCCGCGACATGATCCTCAACGCGCCCTCGCCCAACGTCATGAACAAGCTGTCCCGCGGCGTGCTGGCGCTCTATTCCTACGACAACGACCCCGAAGACCTCTCCATCGAGAACCAGCTTCGGCAGTCCATCAACCTGATCGGCTACTTCCCCACCCTCATCGCCTACGGCTGGCAGGCCAAGCGCACCTATTACCACAACGAGAGCCTGCATCTGCACTATCCGGATCCGGAGCTTTCCACGGCGCAGAACTTCCTGCGCATGATCCGTCCCACCGGCGAGTTCTCGGACGAGGAAGCCAAGATCCTGGACCTCTGCCTCATCCTCCACGCGGAGCACGGCGGCGGCAACAACTCCAGCTTCACGGTGCACCTGGTCTCCTCCACCTGCACGGACATCTATTCCGCCATCGCGGCGGGCGTCTGCTCGCTGAAGGGCCCCCTGCACGGCGGCGCCAACCTCTACGTGCTGCAGATGATCGAAGACATCAAGGCCAACGTGAAGGACATCACGGACGAAAAAGAGCTGACGGAATACGTCATCAAGATCATCAACAAGGAGGCGGGCGACCGCACGGGCAAGCTCTACGGCCTGGGCCACGCGGTCTACACCATCTCCGACCCCAGAGCCAAGCTGCTGAAGAAGATGGCCAAGCGGCTGGCCAAGAACCAGAACAAGATGGACGACTTCATGCTCTACGACTTCATCGAGAAGCGCGGCGCCCAGATCTTCCAGGAGATCAAGGGCCTGCCCAGGCCCCTGCCCGCGAACGTGGACCTCTATTCCGGCTTCGTCTATCAGGCGCTCGGCATCCCCTACGACATCGTCACGCCGCTCTTCGCCACCGCCCGCATCTCCGGCTGGTGCGCGCACCGGCTCGAGGAGATCGTGGCCGGCGGCAAGCTGATGCGCCCCGCCTACCAGTGCGTGCAGCCGCTCACGGAGTACGTGCCCATCTCTCTGAGAGAAGAATAGCTCATGAAACAGGAAGTCATCACCATGGCCCATGGCAGCGGAGGCCAGTCCTCCGCCGAGCTCATGGGCCGTATTTTCGGCAAATATTTCGGCAATCCGCATCTGGACCGGCTGGAGGACGCCGCCCTGCTGGATCTGCAGGGCCGCCTTGCCTACAGCACGGATTCCTTCGTCGTGACGCCGCCGGAGTTCCCGGGCGGCTGCATCGGCAAGCTCGCGGTCTGCGGCACCGTCAACGATCTGCTGATGATGGGCGCGCGGCCGAAGTATCTCTCCGCGGCCTACATCCTGGAGGAAGGCCTGCCCCTCGAGCTGCTGGAGCGCATGGCGCGCGCCATGGCGGAGGAGGCGGAGCGGGCCGGCGTGCAGATCGTCACCGGCGACACCAAGGTCATCGAAGGCCGCGGCGGTCTGCTGATCAACACCTCCGGCCTGGGCCTGATCCCTGACGGCCGGGAGCTGGCCGCGGCCGCCTGCCGGCCCGGCGACGCACTGCTCCTTTCCGGCGCGCTCGGCGACCACCACGCCTGCATCCTCAGCGCCCGCATGGGCGTGGAGAACGAGATCCGCAGCGACTGCGCCTGCCTGACGCCCGTGGTGGACGCCCTGTTCGACGCGGGCATCCGCGTGCGCGCCATGCGCGACGTCACCCGCGGCGGCCTGGGCACCGTGCTGAACGAGCTGGCCGCCTCCTGCGGCAGCGGCGTCCTCCTGCAGCAGGCCGCCATCCCCGTGCACGAAGACGTGCGCGCCTTCTGCGAGCTGCTCGGCCTGGACCCGCTCTACATGGGCAACGAGGGCAAGCTCGTGGCCGTGGTCCCTGCCGAAGAGGCCGAAGACGCCCTGCAGGCCGTGCGGGCCACCGCGCTCGGACGCGAGGCCGCCATCATCGGGCGCTTCACGGACGCGCAGAAGCAGGTACAGATCGAGACCCCGCTCGGCGGCCTGCGCCGGCTGGACATGCTCTA
>JAEELK010000092.1 GCA_016282655.1 Bacillota bacterium
CCTCTATCCGCTGGCCGTCACCTCCGCCATGCTCTGCGTGCTGGGCCTCACCCAGCTCCTGGACATCGACTTCTTCCGCAGCTATTTCGGCCGCTGGCTCATCTGCTTCGGGCGGTATACCAGCGTCGCGAACGATCTGCATTTCACCTTCCAGAACCGCGAGATCTATCAGACGGTCTACAACATCAACTACGTCTCCTTCTATCTGACGCTCCTCCTGCCCATCTACGCGCTGCTCTTCCTGCGCGCGGACAATCTGAAATGGCGCGTCATCTGGGGCGCCGAGATCGCCCTGCTCTTCGTGAACCTCATCGGTTCCAAGTCCTCCGGCGGCATCCTGGGCCTTGCCGTGGCCTTCCTCGTCGCCCTCATCGTCTGCAACCGCAAGCTCCTGAACTGGATCAAGCCGCTGGCGGCACTGATCCTGATCTTCGCCGTGATCGCCGCGCTCACCTTCTCCCTCTGGGGCGCAGAGCTCTCGGGCGCTTTCCACAACGTCGTCGCCAGCGATCCGGGGCGCGGCTACACGGAGGAAGGCCTGCAGACCACCGAGGCCGCTTCGTTAGAGCCTTACATCGACTATTTCGAGACCGGCGAAAAGAGCATCGCGCTGAGCATCAACCACGAAGATCTGCTTCTGAAGCTGTATCTGGAGGAGCAGACCCTGCACTGCGAAGCCTTCGACGGCAGCGGCGCCAAGCTGGACACGCAGCACGTCGGCGGCGGAAAATACGTCATCAACGACGAGCGCTTCTTCGCCTATCTGGCCATCACCTTCGCCACGGACGAAGAGCAGCATCTCTACGCCATCCTGAACACCTCGAGCGTCAACTTCCAGTTCTTCCTGAACCCGGACGACAACTGCTATTATTATCAGACCGTCACGGGCTATCTGATCCCCCTGAAGAAGACCGCCTCCATCGGTTTCCAGGACGATCTGCACTTCGGCACCAACCGCGGCTACATCTGGAGCCGCAGCTTCCCGCTCATGAAGCAGGCCGCCCTGCTGGGCTTCGGCGCGGACACCTTCTGCGTCGTCTTCCCGCAGGACGACATCGCCGGCAAATACAGCTGCTGGGGCGTGGCCTTCAACATGATCGTCGACAAGCCGCACAGCTGGTACATCGGCATGGGCATCGGCACCGGCGGCATCTCCCTGCTCGCCATGCTGGTCCTCTTCGCCTATTACGTCATCCAGAGCTTCCGCATCTATCCGAAGCGGCGCTTTGAAAGCTTTCTGGACTACGCCGGCGCCGGCATCTTCATTGGCGTCTGCGGTTTTCTGACCGCCGCGCTGGTGGACGACAGCAGCGTCTCCATCATGCCCATGTTCTACGGTCTTCTGGCCACCGGCCTTGCGATCAACCGCATCCTGCGCGCGCAGAGCGCCCCCGAAAAGGCCGCGCCGCGGGAGAAGGCGCAGGCCGCTTAACATCATCCCCTCTCAGGATCGGAAAGGATATTCACACCATGGCAGTCTTTCGTGCCTTTCGCGCCCTCAGACCTCTGCCGGCCTTTGCCGCCGAAACGCTCTCTCCGCCTTACGACGTGGTGGACCGGGAGAGCGCGCTGCGCCTTGCCGCCGGAAAGCCCCACAGCCATCTGCACATCTGCCGCGCGGAGATCGACCTCCCCGCGGACTGCGACCCCTACGGCCCGGCGGTCTACGCCAAGGCGCTCAGCAATATGGAACAGGCCGTGCGCGACGGCGTCCTGAAGGAGGACGAGCGCCCCGGCTACTATCTCTACCGCCAGGTCCGGCTGGGCCGCGCCAGGCTCGGCTTCGTCGGCTGCGTCTCCGTGGACGATTATCTCTCCGGCGTCATCAAAAAACATGAGGTCACGCTGGCGGAAAAGGAAGAGGACCGCGTGCGCCATTTCGACCGCTGCAGCTGCCATACGGAGCCGGTCTTTCTGGCCTACCGCAGCAACGAGGTCCTGAGCGCTCTCGCCGCGCAGTGGAGCGCCGCCCATCCTGCCGAATACGACGTTACGGACCCCGCCGGCGTGCGGCATCAGCTCTGGCCCGTCTTCGACGCGGATACCATCGAAGCCATCCGCGTCCTTTTTGAACAGACGGAAGCCCTCTACATCGCGGACGGGCACCACCGCTGCGCCAGCGCCGCGCGCGTCGGCCTGGAGCGCCGCAAGGCGGATCCCGCCTGGACCGGCGCGGAGGAATACAACTTCTTCCCCGCCGTCTGCTTCCCGGAAGAAGAGCTGGAGATCCTGGACTACCGCCGCATGGTCAAAGACCTGAACGGCATGTCTCCGGAGCAGTTCCTGCAGGCCGTGGAGAAGGCCGGTTTCACCGCCGCTCCCGCGGACGCGGACTTCCTGCCCGCGGCGGAGCACGAGATGGCTCTGCTGCTGCCCGGCGCGGTCTGGCGCCTCAGCGCGAAGCCGGAGATCCTCTCCGCCGACCCGGTGGAAGGCCTGGACGTCTCCCTGCTGCAAAAACGCATCCTCGCGCCCCTGCTCGGCATCGAAGATCCCCGCAGAGACAAGCGCATCGCGTTCACCGGCGGAGAAGAGAGCCTCGCCGTGCTCCGGCAGGCCCTCGCGGACGGCAGCGCCGCCGTCGCCTTCCTCCTCTGCCCCGTCCGCATGGGCCAGATCATGGACGTAGCGGACGCCGGCAAGACCATGCCGCCCAAATCCACCTGGTTCGAGCCGAAGCTCGGCAGCGGCCTCTTCCTGCATCGCTTTTAGAGCGGAAGGCCGCGGCGCCGGGGCCAAAAGAGCGCAATCAAAAACTGCCCGTAGGGGCAGTTTTTTTATGCCATTTCCTTGCTCTGGGCCGCTTCCGGAGCGCTAGAGGCGCCGCAGCATCTTCAGCTCTTCGATCCGGAAGAGCTTCAGCAGCAGCAGATAGAGCAGGCCCGCCAGCGCGACCGCCGCGAGGAGCGCCGCGACCGCGTGCGCGCGCAGCAGCAGATAGAGCGGCCAGGAGAGCCC
>JAEELK010000093.1 GCA_016282655.1 Bacillota bacterium
GATGGGCATGGTCTTCCAGTCCTTCAACCAGTTCGGCCACCTCACCGTCAGCGAGAACAGCATGCACCCGCAGATCACCCTGCTCGGCCGCAGCCGCCAGGAGGCCTACGACAAGGCCATGGAGCTGCTCTGGCAGGTCGGTCTGGGCGCCAAGGCGCTCAGCTATCCGGACGAGCTCTCCGGCGGGCAGCAGCAGCGTATCGCCATCGCGCGCACGCTGGCCATGGACCCGCAGATCATCCTCTTCGACGAGCCGACCTCCGCGCTGGATCCTTCCATGATCGGCGAAGTGCAGGCCATCATCCGCATGATCGCGAAGACCGGCCGCACCATGATGATCGTCACGCACGAGATGGACTTCGCCAAGAAGATCTCCAACCGCGTCCTCTACATGGACGAGGGCGGCATCTACGAGGAAGGCACGCCCAAGCAGATCTTCGAGAACCCGCAGAAGGACAAGACGCGCAAGTTCATCCAGCGCCTGAGTACGCTGAGCTATCGCATCGACGACACCGAGTTCGACTTCGAGGCGCTCACGGAGGAGCTGCAGCTCTACGCGGAGAAGCTGCTCATCGAGAACGAGCGCACCAGCAAGCTGCAGATCGCGCTGGAAGAGATCTGCGTCAACAACCTCTTCCTCATGGAGGAGCCGAACATCTTCGTGCGCATCGACTACTCCGAGAAGAGCGACGTGCTGCTGCTGGACCTGAAATACAAGGGCGAGCACTTCGATCCGAAGACCTCGGACAACATCTTGTTCAACGCCATCCTCGCGGAACCGACCACGGAGTTCGTGGACGAGGTCGTGGACAATCCCGAGAAATGGTACAACAACCACACCGCGCTCAGCTTCAGATGGGAGGATTAGGCGATGAAAATGCTTCGAAACAAAAAACTCAGCCTCGCCGTCTCCCTGCTCGCGGTCCTGCTGCTGCTCTTCTCTTCCGTGCTGCCGGTCTTTGCCGACGGGGAAGGGGAGGCGTCCGAGGACGCGGCGCCGCCCGCGGCGATGGAGCCCAAGAACGGCATCAGCACCATCGCGCAGCTGGACAACCAGAAGATCGGCGTCCAGACCGGCGTGCTCTACGAGGACGAGATCAAGGACGAGATCGAGGGCGAGGAATGGCTCTACTACAAGATGCCGAACGACATGATCCCCGCGCTCCAGGCCAACAAGATCGCGGCCTACCTCATCGAGGAGGTCGGCTTCTACGCGCAGCGCTACGAGCATCCGGAGCTGATGCGCCTGGAGGAGAAGGCCGGGCAGAGCGAGTTCGCCGTCATCGTCGGCAACAACGAGAAGCAGGCGACGCTCTTCGCGGAGATCCAGGAGTTCATCCACAACAAGAAGGCGGACGGCTGGCTGGACCAGCTCTACGATTACTGGGTCATCAACTGGGACCCCAACACCTGCCGCATCGAGAACGTCCCGCAGACCACGGGGGAGAACGGAACGGTCAGCATCGCCATCGAGGGCGGCTACGAGCCCTTCTCCTTTGAGAGCAACGGGGAGTTCTCCGGCTACGACGTGGAGTTCATGATGAACTTCTGCGCCGAGTACGGCTACAACTGGGACTTCCGGGCCATGGAGTTCGACTCCATCGCGCCGGGCTGCATCGGCGGCAAATACGACTTCGGCATGAACATCGTGGTGGACGAGGAGCGCGCGGAGGCCTCCGTGCTCTCGGATCCGTACTACGTCTGCGACCTGGTCTTCGTGGTCGAGGGCGAATACGAGGACGGCATGGGCTTCTTCGAGCGGATGCAGTACAAGATGTACAAGACCTTCGTGAAGGACTCCCGCTGGCGGCTCTTCGCGGAGGGCGTGGGCAACACCATGATCATCACGGTGGCCTCGGTGCTGCTCGGCACGCTGCTGGGCTTTGCGGCCTACATGGCCTGCCGCCACGGCAACAAGCTGGCGAACGGCATCATGAACGTGGTGGACTGGTTCTTCCAGGGCATCCCGACGGTCGTCTTCCTCATGCTGCTGGCCTTCGTCTGGCTGAAGGGCATCCGGAGCCTGAACCTGGTCTCCATCATCGGCTTCATGCTGATCTTCGGCTGCGGCATGTACGACATGCTGAAGGTGGGCTGCGGGGCGGTCCCGAAGGGGCAGACGGAGGCTTCCAGGGCGCTGGGCTACAGCGACAGCCAGAGCTTCTTCAAGATCATCCTGCCCCAGGCGGCGCAGCACTTCCTGCCCATCTATAAGAACGACGTCATCTCCCTGCTGAAGGAGACTTCGGTGGTCGGCTACATCGCGGCCATGGACCTGACGAAGATGGGCGACCTGGTCCGCAGCCGGACCTACGAGCCGTTCTTCTCACTGATCGCGGTCACGATCATCTACTTCGTGCTGGAGGCGATCCTGCTGGCGGTCCTCAACCGCGTGCAGCTGAACGTGGACACGCACAAGCGCCCGAAGGAGAAGGTCCTGCGCGGCATCGTGCCCGAAGAATAAAGACCGGACCCGAACGGATAAAAAGAGACCGCTGCCCAGATGGGCAGCGGTCTTATGTTGCAGCGGGTCCTGCCGCTCGGTCTCCCTCCGCACTGCGGTGCAGGTGCTCCTCGCTTGAGGGGACCCGCCTCGCGTCACCCGCTGTAAGGTAAGCTCGGTGCTGTCGCTCCTCGCCGGACAGCGGGTCCGGTCCTTAGTGCTTGTTCTCTTCGACGAAGCGCTTGATCTTCTTGCCGGTGGTCTTTTCGAACTCGCTGCTGCGGACCTTGATCTTCTGGATCTTCTTGAACTTGGGCAGGTCGGCGTTGAGCTTCTCCACCTCGCTCCAGAGCAGCTCCTCGACGGCGCTGTTGTTCTTGGCGGCCTCGGCGCCGATGGCGTCGCGCACGGCGTCGAAGTCCGGCTTGATGGTGGCGGCGATGTCCAGGTCTCTGCCGGCGTCGTCCTTCTCCGCCCAGACCATGCACTCGCTGACGTAGGGGATGCGGCCGAGCAGGTATTCCAGCTCCTCGGGGAAGACGTTCTTGCCGTTCTGGGTGATGATGACGTTCTTGGCGCGTCCGGTGATGTAGAGGAAGCCGTCCTTGTCCAGGTAGCCCAGGTCGCCGGTGTGGAGCCAGCCGTCGCGCAGGACCTTGGCGGTCTCTTCGGGGCGGTCGTAGTAGCCGAGCATGACGTTGTCGCCCTTGATGCAGATCTCGCCGATGCCGTCCTCGTCCGGGGAGTCGATCCGGGCCTGCAGGGTGGGCATGACGTGACCCACGGAGGCGTTGCGCATGTATTTGTGCTGGTCGGGGTTCAGGGAGATCATGGGGGCGCATTCCGTGAGGCCGCAGCCCTGCACGGCGATGAAGCCCAGGTCGTTGAAGAAGTCCAGGATGGCGGGGTCGATGGCCGCGCCGCCGGTGATCAGGATGCGCATGCGGCCGCCGAAGACGTCGTAGATCTGGCCGAGGAACTTCTTGTTCAGGTCCAGGCCCAGCTTTTTGGTGACGTGGTTGGCCTTCATGACGCGGCGGACGGTCTCCGTCTTGCCGGCCTTGGCGAGGCTCTTCTGGATGTTCTTATAGAAGCTCTCGAAGATGAGGGGAACGGCCAGCAGCATGGTGGGCTTGACTTCCTGCAGGTTCTTCTGGATGTATTTGAGCCCTTCGCAGTAGGCGATGGCCGCGCCCTTGTAGAGCGGCATGAGGAAGCCGCAGGTGCATTCGTAGGTGTGGTGGAGCGGCAGCACGGAGAAGAAGATGTCCCAGTCGTGGACCTTGAGGACGATGGGGGCGATCATGAGGTCCGTGCAGATGTTCTTGTGGGAGAGCATGACGCCCTTCGCGATGCCGGTGGTGCCGGAGGTGAAGAGCAGAACGCTCATGGCCTTGGCGTCGATCTCCGCGTCCAGATAGCTGCGGTCGCCGCCCGCGATGAGGGCCTTGCCTTCGTCGATGAGCCTGCGGAAGGAGTGGACGCCGTCCTTGTCCTCGGCGGCGTTCAGGTCGCAGAGGAAGGAGAGGGGGGTGTCGCCGTCGCGGACGATCTGCGCGAAGGTCTCGGTGAAGCGGCCGGTGCAGAGCACCGCGCGCACGTCCGCCTCGATGATCTGTCCCTTGAGGTCGGCGGCGCTCAGGGCGCTGTCCAGGGGAACGATGACGCCGACGCCGCAGATGACGGCCAGGTAGGAGATGGCCCACTGGGAGCAGTTCTCGCCGATGACGCCGATGCGGGCGCCTTTGAGGCCCTTCGCGATCAGCGCGGTGCCGAGCCCGTTGACGTCGTCGTACATCTCCCGGTAGGTGATGCTCTTGTAAGGCTCGCCCTTGACGAAGCGCTGCATGAAGGCGACGTTGTCGCCGTAGAGCTCCACGCTGCCGGCGAGCATATGCTTGAGGTCCTTGATGGGACGGCTCTCCTTGTAGAAAAGGTATTTGTCCTGCGTCTCGTCAATGGCTTTGATGATGCTGAGCGCGTCCGCCATGTCGGGCGTGTTCTCGTATTTTCTGTAGTCGTAGCCGGTCTCCATCTCTGTTTCCGAATCCTTTCTTTTCTGTTTCTGCGGGTCCTGTTCGGGCATTAGCAGGGGAGGGCGCGCTACGGATGCCTGCATTCTGCAATGACCCTAACATTAAAAATATACACTATGGCCGGGGAAAGGTCAATGCGCGGGCGCCTTCCTCAGGGGGCGAGGGGCGCTTTCATCGAAAAAAACGTTTTAAGATCGCGGTAAAGAAAAAAGTCGCTTATGCATTATGCAAAAAAAGTGTTAAAATGTACTATCTATTTTCATTTTGAGTCCAAAGGACATACGAACGCGAAATGAGTTTACGCAGCAGCATTCAGGAAAAAGGGATCTCGATCCGCACGGTGCATCTGACGATGCTCTTCGTGTCCGTGTTTTTGATCGTGCTCCTGCTCCTGCTCACATTCTATCTTTCCGCCGTGTATTCCCGCCTCTCCGAGGAGACGGACCGCTACATCCGCCTGCAGAACGCCGTGCACGAGATGATGGAAGCCTCCGATTATCTCACGGAGAACACCCAGCAGTTCACGCAGAGCGGGGACCTGGAACTTCTGGAAGCCTATTTCAAAGAGGTCAACGACGACCGGCGCCGCGAGGAGGCGCTGGCGATCCTGGCGGAAGACGCGAAGGCCGTGCGCGCCTACGAGGACCTGCAGCTGGCTGTCAACGGTTCCGTGAAGCTGATGAACCGCGAGTACTACGCCATGAAGCTCGTGCTGGAGGCGAACGGCGTTCGGGAGTACCCGGATGAGCTGCGCGCCGTAACGCTGCTGCCGCACGACGCCGTGCTCTTGCCGGAGGAGAAGATCTCGCTGGCGCGGAGCATGGTGCTGGACGAGCAGTATTACGCGCAGAAGGACCAGATCCGCCAGAACATGAAGAACAGCCTGGAGCATCTGGAAGAGCTGGTCCAGTCGCAGCAGAACGCCTTCGCGCACGGCATGAACATGGGACTGACGGTCATGCGCCTCTTCATCATCTTCGCCGGCGTGGCGATCTTCCTCGTCGTCTGGCTGCTCTCCCATCTGACGGTGCGTCCGCTGCTGGACGCGGTGGGGCGGATCAACGCCAACAGCTCGCTCTCCGTGAGCGGCTCCAGGGAGTTCCGCCATCTGGCAAAGACCTACAACAAGTTCTACGACATGTATCAGAAGAGCATGGCGCGCCTGCACTACAAGGCCTCGCACGACGAGCTGACCAAGGTCTACAACCGCAGCGGCTATGAGATCCTTCTGCCCAGCCTGATCATGGACAGCACCTACATGCTGGTCATCGACGCGGACAAGTTCAAGGCAGTGAACGACACCTACGGCCACGACACCGGCGACAAGGTCCTGCAGCGGATCGCGCAGGTGCTGCGGCATCATTTCCGCGCGGAGGACTACGTCTGCCGGATCGGCGGAGACGAGTTCGTGGTGATCATGATGTATCTCTCGCCCGCGCAGCGTGACATGATCGAGCGCAAGATCGCCTCGATCAACGACGAGCTCAGCATCCCGCAGCCCGCGGTGCCGGCGGTCTCCATCAGCGTCGGCGCGGCGCACGGGGAGGGGCTCAGCGACCCGAGCGTGCTCTTCGAGCACGCGGACCGCGCCCTCTACGAGCGCAAGCGCAACGGCCGGAACGGCGTGAGCTTCTATGAGGACATAGAGCTCGAGCAGGCCTAGAAGGAAGGGCCTGGCGGAAGACAGGAACAGAGAAGAGAATGGAAAAGGACGCTGATCCGAAGATCAGCGTCCTTTTTGGTGCGGTCGAAGGGATTTGAACCCCCACGGTCTCCCATACGGCCCTCAACCGTACGCGTCTGCCAGTTCCGCCACGACCGCAGATTGGTCGGAGTGACAAGACTTGAACTTGCGACCTCTTGACCCCCAGTCAAGCGCGCTACCAAACTGCGCCACACCCCGTCAGTAATCTGTGTATGCTGTATTCAGTTGAGAAAGTTTGTGGTGCCGGCGACCGGGGTCGAACCGGTACGGTGTCGCCACCACGGGATTTTGAGTCCCGCACGTCTGCCAATTCCATCACGCCGGCAAGCAAGCACGATTATAATAGCACAAGTGCCGGCGGGGCGCAAGAAAAAAGTGAAAGAGCGGGGCGGAATTATTCCGCGTTCCGCGCAAAAAGGGAATGCGTTTTTGCGCGCGGGGTGGTATCATAGACAGAAAGCAGCTTTGGACGGCCAATCTGTTTGGAAAGAAGTGAAAGAAAGAATGAAGTATCAGAAGATCCTCAGCATCCAGGACATCTCCTGCGTGGGCCAGTGCTCGCTCACCGTGGCGCTGCCGATCCTGTCGGCCTGCGGCCTGGAGACCTGCATCCTGCCCTCGGCGGTGCTCTCCACGCACACCGCCGGTTTTACGGGATTCACCGTCCGCGACCTCACGGAGGACATCCCGGCCATCGCGGCCCACTGGAAGAAGGAGGGCATCTCCTTCGACGCCGTATATACCGGCTACCTCGGCAGCAGCGCGCAGATCCGCATGGTCGAAGAGATCCTGCGTGA